>NZ_JBVJVK010000004.1:179112-223056 GCF_055603705.1 Actinosynnema sp. NPDC037264
CCACAACATGGCCCCTCCCCCCCCCCTTTGGTGGGGGCTTTGTGTGTTTGGGAGGGGTTCTTCCTCTTGTCGCCACTTCTAGGGGGGTTCTCCCCCCCCCCCCCCCCGGGGGGGGGGGGGGGGGCCCCCCCACCAGCGCGCCCACCAGCACCAACGCCACCGCGCCGCCGCCCACCACCGGCCACGGCGAACGCGGTCCGGTGGCCGGGGGAGTGGTGGTCCCCTCGCCCGTCGACGGCGTGGTTTCCGTCGTGGTCGTCGGCGCGGGCGGCACGGCCAGCGCCGCCGCACCCGCCACCGCGCGCACGGTCGACGAAGCGCCCGCGTTGCCGAACTCCGACGCCGACAGCAGCGTGCCGTCCGGGTCGAACGCGAGGGCCTCGCCCTGCGGCTCACCGGCCAGCGGCACCCGCACGGGGTCCGACTCCAGCGCCTTGGCCAGGTCGCCGTCCGGCACCGGGAACAGGTACGCGTCGGTGTAGGTCCGCAACGCCGCCACCCGGCCGTCCCGGGACATCGCGCCGCCCGTGACCAGGCGCGTCACCACGGAGTTCTGCAACGGCCCGCCCGCGGTGTCCGTGGTGCCGATCGACACCCGCGCCACCTGCTCCAGCGGCGTCGGCGCGCCCTCGCTCAGCCCGGACGCCGGCCGGTACACCAACGCCGACCCGATCGTTTCCTTCGTGATGATGTGCGGAATGCCGGAACCGTCGAGCAACAATGCCTCGGCGTCGTGCTTTCCGTCAGGATACGTAAGTCGGTACAAACGTGCGCTGCCGTCCGGTGAAACGGCGTGCAATGCCACGGTTTCACGCGACTTGCCGTTGTCGCCGGTATCCGCCGCCCACAGGGTTCCGTCAGGAGCCAAAGCGAGATCTTCGACGTCGAACGGGTTCGTCGGCGCGGAGATGGTGCGCGTGATCACGCAGGTGCGGTCGAGCACCTGGACCCGCAACCGGCCGTCGTCGCTGTCGTTCACCGCGAACCACTGCCCGCCGTCGGACGCCAGCCCGGACAGCTCCTCCAGCCGCTGGTCGGTCACCGCGCACACGTCGGCGACGGCCGGCTCCGCCGAAGCGGAACCGGCCGTCATCACCACTCCCAGGACTACCAGCAGCGCGCGCAAGGGCTCAGGCGCGGCTTCCGTTCACGGCGAACTTCTCCAGCACGCCGGCCAGGTCCGGTCGAACCCGGGCGGACAGCTCGGTGCCCTCCTCGGTGTGCCGCTCCTTGAGCACTTCACCCTCGCGGTGCACGCGTGCGACCAGCTCGCCCCGCGCGTACGGCACGAGCGCCTCGACCACGACCTCCGGCCGCGGCGTCATGGCCGCGATGCGCTCGCGCAGCTCGGCGATGCCCTCGCCGGTGTGCGCGGACACGAACACCGCCGTGGGGAACAGGTGCCGCAGCCGGGCCATGCCCAGCTCGCCCACCGCGTCGACCTTGTTCACCACGAGCAGCTCGGTCGGCATCGGGTCGTCCCGCCGCGACGAGATCTCGGTGATCACCTCGCGCACGGCCTTGACCTGCATCTCCGGCATCGCGTCGGAGCCGTCGACCACGTGGACCAGCAGGTCCGCGTCGGCGACCTCCTCCAACGTCGACCGGAACGCCTCGACCAGCTGGTGCGGCAGGTGCCGCACGAAGCCGACCGTGTCGGTCAACGTGTAGGGCAGGCCCTCGGGCGTCTCGGTGCGCCGCGTGGTCGGGTCGAGGGTCGCGAACAGGGCGTCCTGCACCAGCACCCCCGCGCCGGTCAGCGCGTTGAGCAGGCTGGACTTGCCCGCGTTCGTGTACCCCGCGATGGCGACGTTCGGCACCGAGTTGGCCACGCGGCGGTGCCGCTTGGTCTCCCGGATGACGCTCATCGCGGCGATCTCGCGGCGCAGCTTGGAGATGCGCGCGCGGATGCGCCTGCGGTCGGTCTCGAGCTTGGTCTCACCGGGACCGCGCAGGCCCACGCCGCCGTTGCCGCCGCCGGCACGACCACCGGCCTGCCGGGACAGCGACTCGCCCCAACCGCGCAGGCGCGGCAGCAGGTACTGGAGCTGGGCCATCTCGACCTGGGCCTTGCCCTCGCGCGTGGACGCGTGCTGGGCGAAGATGTCGAGGATCAGCGCCGTGCGGTCGACGACCTTGACCTTGAGCTTCTCCTCCAGCTGCCGGAGCTGGCCGGGTGAGAGCTCGCCGTCGCAGATCACCGTGTCCGCGCCGGTGGCGATCACGATGTCGCGCAGCTCGTGGACCTTGCCGGAACCGATGTAGGTGGCCGGGTCGGGCCGGTCGCGCCGCTGCACGAGGCCTTCCAGCACCTCGGAGCCCGCGGTCTCGGCGAGCAGGGCCAGTTCCGCCAGGGACGCGTCCGAATCGGCCGCCGTGCCCTCGGTCCACACGCCGACCAGCACGACCCGCTCCAGCCGGAGCTGGCGGTACTCGACCTCGGTGACGTCCTCGAGCTCGGTGGACAACCCGGCTACGCGGCGTAGCGCGGCACGCTCCTCGAGCGCCATGTCGCCGGTGGACAGCTCGTCCTCGTGGTCGAGCCAGTCGTTGCTGCTGTACGTGTTTTCCGTCATTTGCCCTTCATCGTCCCACGGCACCCCTGCCGGGACGAGTGGTTAATCGCCTGGGTAGAGCGCCAGGTAGATCGCCACGCGTTCCCCGTCGGGGTGGGCCGGCTCGGCTGCCAGCTCATCCAACAACGTCTGGAGGCGCCGTTTTAGTTCCGCGCGGTCGACCCGGGCGACCAGTCGGAACTGGTTCATCGCGGCCGGGCCCACCTCGGCGACCTCGCTCAGGAACGCCTGGAACACCGCCTCGCTGGTCTCCTCGGGGTACGGGCTGCTGCCCTTGTGGAGCTGCCAGGACAGCCCCGTCGACCGGTACGGGATCTCCCGCGCGCCCCGGTTGCCCGTCCGCTCCTCCTGCGCTTCCAGGAAGCCCGCGGCGACGAGTTTGCGCACGTGGTGGAGGGTGGTGGCGGGGTCCTTGCCGAGCCGTTCGGCGATCTCCTTGTTGGTCATCGCGCGGTCGTAGGTGAGGCGGATGATGCGCAGCCGCACGGCCGAGGCCAGGGCGGCGGCCTCGGCGTCGGTCGCCGGACGTCGTTGCACCCGCACAGCCTAGACCGCCGCCGCCCAAGTGATTGACAGTTTCCAATCACTCCCGCGACACTTCCGCCGTGTCCCTCTGGTCTCATCGCGACTTCCGCCTGCTGTGGGCAGGCGACACCGTCAGCCAGTTCGGCTCCACGATCGGCCGCACGGTGTTGCCGCTGCTCGCGGTGGGCGCGCTGGCCGCCACGCCGTTCGAGATGGGCGTGCTCTCGGCGGCGGGCACGGCCGCGTTCCTGCTGATCGGGCTGCCCGCCGGGGTCTGGGTGGACCGGTTGAGCCGCCGGCCGGTGATGCTCGTGGCCGACTTCACCCGCGCGTTGTTGCTGCTCTCGGTGCCGGTGGCGTGGTGGCTCGGCGCGCTCACGCTGGCCCACCTCGTCGTGGTCGCCCTGCTGGTCGGTGCGGCCACGGTCATGTTCGACATCGCCTACCAGTCCTACCTGCCCGCGCTGGTCGGCCGGGAGCAGCTGGTGGAGGGCAACTCGAAGCTGGAGGCCAGCCGGGCCGTGGCGGAGGTGTCGGGCCCGGCCGCCGCCGGCGGGGTGGCGCAGGCGGTCGGCGCGGCCGTCGGCGTGCTGGCCACCGCGGTCGGCTACCTGGTCTCGGCGTCGTTCCTGCTGCGCATCCGCACGGTGGAACCGCCGCCCCGGCGGGCGGACCGGCCCGGCCTGGTCCACGAGGTCGCCGAAGGGCTGCGGTTCGTCTTCGGGCACCGGTCGCTGCGCGCGATCGTGGGCTGCACGGGCACCGCCAACTTCTTCGGCGGCATGGCGGCGGCGGTGCTGGTGCTGTTCCTGGTGCGCGAGCTGGGCCTGTCCGAGGGCGTGGTCGGCCTGGTGCTCAGCGCGGCGGGCATCGGCGGCGTGCTGGGCGCGCTGACCGTGAACCGGTGGCACGCCCGCTTCGGCCAGACCAAGGTCATCTGGCTGTCCGGCCTGGTCACGTGGCCGTTCGGGGCACTCGTCCCGCTCGGCGCGGCGGACTGGCGCATCGTGTTCGTGGTCCTCGGCGAGGCGGCGGTGGCCTACGGGGCGACGGTCTACAACATCGCCCAGGTCAGCTACCGGCAGTCGATCTGCCCCGACCACCTGCTGGGCCGGATGAACGCCAGCATCCGGTTCGTGGTGTGGGGCTCGATGCCCTTGGGCGGCCTGGTGGGCGGCGCGCTCGGCGGCGGCATCGGGGTGACGGCGACGTTGGCGGTGGGCATGGGGTGCCAGGCCCTGTCGGTGCTGTGGGTGGTGCTGTCGCCGCTGCGGAGCCGTGATGCCGTTACCGCGTGATTTCCGGCTGTTCTGGGGCAGCGACGCGGTCAACCAGTTCGGCACGGCCATGTACACGTTCCTGCTGCCGGTCGTGGCGATCGAGGTCCTGGACGCCTCGGGGTTCCTGATCGGTGCGCTGACCGCCGCCGGCACGGCCGCGTTCCTGCTCATCGGGCTGCCCGTGGGCGTCTACGTGGACCGGGTGCGCAAACGGCCCGTGCTGGCCTGGAGCACGGCCGGGCGCGCGCTGGTGCTCGCGACGGTGCCGGTGGCGGCGTGGCTGGACCGCCTCACGTTCACCCACCTGCTGCTCGCGGCGCTGGCCGCGGGCGTGCTGACGGTGTTCTTCGAGGTGGCGTCCCAGGCGTACCTGCCGACGCTGGTGCCGCGCGACGAGTTGGCGGTCGCGAACGGCAGGCTGGTGTCGACGCAGCAGGTCGCCCGCCTGTCCGGCCGGCCGCTGAGCGGGCTGCTGGTGCTGCTGGGCAGCGCGAACGCCGTGCTCGCCATCACGTGCTCGTTCCTGACCTCGGCGGCGCTGCTGGGCGGCATCCGCACGGCCGAGCCGTCGGTGCAGCGGCGCAAGCGCGCCCTTCGAGCGGACATGGCCGAAGGGCTGCGGTTCGTGTTCGGGCACCCGTTGCTGAGGCCGATCGCGCTGTGCACGACGTGGTTCAACCTGACCAACGGCATGTGGGGCGCGGTCAACGTGCTCTTCCTGGTGCGCGACCTCGGGCTGTCCGCCTCGGCCGCCGCGGTGCTGCTGGGGGTGGGCAGCGCGGGCGGAGCGCTCGCGGGCCTGGTCACGGGGCGGTTGACGCGGTTGGGGCGGGTGCGGCTGGTGTGGTTGTCGATGGTGGTCACGCAGCCCGCGTGGTTGCTGGTCCCGCTGGCGGAGCCGGGGTGGCGGCTGGCGTTGTTCGGGGTCGGCACCCTGGTCACGTCCGCCGGCGTGATCGTCTACAACGTCTCGCAGGTCAGCCTGCGGCAGGCGTTGTGCCCGGACCGGCTGCTCGGCCGGATGAACGCCAGCGTGCGGTTCCTGAGCTGGGGCGTGATGCCGGTGGGTGCGCTGGCGGGCGGCGCGCTGGCCGAGTGGGTCGGCACGCGGAGCACGCTGTGGGCCGCGTCGGCCGGGATGATCCTGTCCGTCCTTTGGGTGCTCCTGTCACCGCTGCGGTCGATGCGCGACCTCCCGGTGATCACTAGCGTCGAACGGCATGGCTGACACCACCGTGCTGCGCGAAGGTCTCAGGTTCGGCGAAGGTCCGCGGCAAGGGCCGGACGGCCGGCTCTTCTACTCGGACTTCTACGACCACCAGGTCCGCGCCCTCGACCTGGCCTCGGGCGAGGAGGAGGTCGTCTGCGAGGTGCCGGAGCAGCCGTCGGGGCTCGGCTGGCTGCCGGACGGGCGGCTGCTCGTGGTGTCGATGCGGGACCGCAAGGTGCTGCGGCTGGATCCCGACGGCCTGGTGGAGCACGCGGACCTGGGCGGGATCGCCACCTTCCACGCCAACGACATGCTGGTCGACGCGAAGGGTCGCGCGTACGTCGGCAACTTCGGCTTCGACCTGCACGCCGTCCTCGCGTGGGGCGGTGACGCGCCGCTGCTCGAGCCGGACTGGGTCGCGCCCGGCACGCCGCTGGCGCTCGTCGAGCCCGACGGCAAGGTCAGCGTGGCCGTCGAGGACCTGAAGTTCCCCAACGGCACCGGGTTGCTGCCCGACGGCAGGCTCGTCGTCGCCGAGACGCTGGCGTTCGGCCTGACCGCGTTCACCGTGGCCGACGACGGCTCGCTGTCCGACCGGCACGTCTTCGCGTCGCTGCGCGAGCACTACATCGCGCCGGACGGCATCGCGGTGGACGCCGACGGCGGCGTGTGGGTCGCGCCCGCGATCCAGCCGTTCGTGTTCCGGGTCGAGGAGGGCGGCGAGATCACCCGGAAGCTGGAGACCAGCCAGCTCTGCTTCGCCGTGGCGATCGTCGAGGACAAGCTGGTCTGCTGCACCGCGCCCAGCTCGCAGCCCGAGGTGGTCTCCGAGGCGCGGCTGGGCAAGCTCGAGGTGTTCGACCTCTAGGCGGCCCACGCCACGTGGCCGTCCGGCCGGATCAGGGCGGTCCGCACCGCCGCCCACGCGGGTCGGTCGCCGGTCAGCGCCACCGGGCGCCCGGCGAGGTCGCCGCCGGTGAAGTCGAGAAGCACCGGCCGGCCGGGGTGCAGCAGGGTGAACAGGTCGCCGTCGGCGAACTCCAGGTTCGGCGCGCGGGTACCGGTCAACGGGTGCTCGTCGGGGCCCGCCGGGTAGGCCACGGCCAGCGCGGACAGCGACTCGGCCAACGCGCGCCCGAACTCGGGCACGTCGGCGATCCGGGCGCTGATCACCTCCCGCAGCGCCTGTCCCTCGACCGTGTGCGCGGTCATCAGGGCGGTCTGCGCCCGCGTGCTGCGCAGCAGTTCGACGCCGACGGGGTGGCGCTCGGCGTGGTAGGTGTCCAGCAGCCCGTCGGGCGCGGTGCCGTGGACGGTCGCGGCGAGCTTCCAGCCCAGGTTGGCCGCGTCCTGGACGCCGACGTTCAGCCCGACGCCGCCGGTGGGGAAGTGCTGGTGGGCCGCGTCGCCCGCGAGCAGCACGCGGCCGCGGCGGTAGGCGGTGGCCTGCCGGGTGGCGTTGCCGAACCGCGACAGCCACCGCGCCTCCCGCACGCCGAGGTCGGAGCCGGTGATGCGGATGACCGCGCTCACCACCTCCGCGAGGGTCGGGGTCCCGGGCCGGTTCGCCGGGTCGACGCCGACGAGCCGGCAGGCGCCGCCGGGCAGCGGCACGGCCATCAGCAGCCCGTCCGGCCCGCTCGCGGTCAACGGCGCGGTGAGCGGCTCGTCCAGCACCACGTCGGCCAGCCACCCCCAGGTCGTGCTGTCCGTGCCGGGGAACCCGATGCCGGCCGCCTCGCGCACGGTGCTGCGCGTGCCGTCGCACCCGACCACGTACGCCGCCCGCAGCGGCTCGGCGAGACCGGTCGCCGTCACCGTCACGCCGTCCGCGTCCTGCGCCACGCCGGTCACCCGGTGCCCGCGCAGCACCCGCGCGCCGACCGCGAGCGCGTGCTCCTCCAGCAGCTCCTCCGTGCGGGCCTGCGGCAGGAACAGCGTGTACGGGAACGGCGTGTCCAGCCCGCGGAAGTCCAGCCGCTCGTCCAGCGCGCCGAAGTGGCCGCTCGGGATCGGCACGCCCGACCGCACGAACCGCTCGGCCACGCCGCGGCAGGCGAACACCTCCAGCGTGCGCGGGTGCACCGTCAACGCCTTGGAGTTCGGGTCGCGCCCGGTCCGCGCCTCCAGCACCACCACCTCGACACCCGCCAGCCGGAGCTCGCTCGCCAGCCACAACCCCGTCGGTCCCGCGCCGACCACGACAACCCGACCCTCCACGGACCCTCCCTTGGTCACTGACCAATTTTGCCGGGTCCAGTAAAATAGGTCAGTGACCAAGACGCAAGGGGGTCGGCCGAGTCCGGCCAGGCTGGACCGCGACGCCGTCGTGCGCGCCGCCCTCGACCTGCTCGACGAGGAAGGGCTGGACGCGGTGTCCACCCGCGCCATCGCCACCCGGCTGGGCGTGCGGATGAACACCGTGCTCTGGCACGTCAAGAGCAAGGCCCGGCTGCGGGAGCTGATGGCCGACGCGATCGTCGGCGAGGTCGACCTGGCCGGGCTGCCCGAGGACTGGCGGTCACGCGCCGCCGAGCTGGCCAGGAGGCTGCGGCGGGCGATGCTGGCGCACCGGGACGGCGCGAACGTCGTCGTGGGCGTCTACGCGGCCGAGCCCGGCACGCTGCGGTTCGCCGAAGCGCTGGCGGCGGCGCTGGTCGCGGGCGGCGACCCCAGGGCGGGCTGGACGCTGTGGACGCTCGTCCACCTCACCGTCGGCCTGGTCCAGGAGGAGCAGGCCGCGCCGGGTGACGGCACGTTGGCCGGCGCGCTGGGCGACTACCCGGCGTTGCGGGCGGTCGCGGCCGACCTGGCGCCGACCGCGTTCGCCGAGCGGCTGGACCACGGCGTGGCCCTCGTGCTGCGGTCGGTCTGACCGGCTAGAGCGCGTCCCACCAGGCCTGGTCCAGCTCGCCGCGCGCCAGCAGCACGGCCGGGCCGGTGAGCGTGGAGGACTCCTCCTCGATCACCACGGACACCTGTCCACCCGGGATGTCCACAGTGGCCTTGCCGGTGCGCCGACCGGCGCCGTACAGCCAGGACGCCACCGAGGCCACCGTGCCCGTGCCGCACGAGCGGGTCTCGCCGACGCCGCGCTCGTGCACGCGCATCCGGAGGACGCCCTCGTCGAGCACGTTGACGAACTCGACGTTCACCCCGTGCGGGAACTGGACCGGGTCGTGGCCGGGCGGCACCTCGAGGTCGAGCTCCGCCACCGGCATCTCGGTCACGCACGCCAGGTGCGGGTTGCCGACGTCCACCGCGACACCGCCGAACGCGCTGCCGCCCACGGTGGCCGTGCCCGTGCCGGTGACCAGCACGCGGCCCATGTCCACGGTCACCGCGCCGTCGTCGTGCACGACGACGTGCCGCTCGCCGGCCCGCGTGCCGATGGTGAACTCGCCCGCGGGCACCAGCTCGGCCTCGACCAGGTACCGCGAGAACACGCGCACCCCGTTGCCGCACATCTCGGCGATCGAGCCGTCGGCGTTGCGGTAGTCCATGAACCACGGGCCGAAGTCGGGCCGCACGACCCGCAGCACGCCGTCCGCGCCCAGGCCCCGCCGCCGGTCGCACAGCGCGCGCACGCGTGACTCGGTCAGGTCCAGCACGCCGTCCGGATCGGGCAGCACCACGAAGTCGTTCTCGGTGCCGTGGCCCTTCAGAAACTCGACTCCCACGCCCACCAGGCTACGGTGCGACCAGCTTGAGCACGTCCTCGGCCAGCCCCGGCCCGCCCGCGTCGAACCACGTCACCCGCCGGTCGCGGCGGAACCAGGACCGCTGCTTGCGGACGAACCGCCGGGTGGCCTGCGCGGTGGCGGCCGCGGCCTCCTCGACCGAGCACTCGCCGTCGAACGCGGCCAGCACCTGCTGGTAGCCCAGCGCGCGCGACGCCGTGCGGCCCTCGCGCAGACCGCGGGCCTCCAGCGCGCGCACCTCGTCCACCAGGCCCGACTCGAACATCCGCGCCACCCGCGCGTCGACCCGCTGGTCCAGTTCGGACACCTCGCGGTCCAGCCCCACGACCACCGTGCCGTAGCGGGCCGGTCCGGGCTTGGGCAGGGTGGCGGAGAACGGCTGCCCGGTCAGCTCGATGACCTCCAGCGCGCGCACCACCCGGCGGCCGTTGCTCGGCAGGATGGCCAGCGCGGCGGCCGGGTCCAGCTGCGCCAGCCGGCCGTGCAGCGTCTCCGGCCCGAACACGGCCAGCTCCTGCTCCAGCTGGGTGCGGATCTTCTCGTCCGTGCCGGGGAACACCAGGTCGTCCAGCACCGCCTGCACGTACAGGCCCGAGCCGCCGACCAGCACCGGCGTGCGGCCGTCGGCGAGCAGCCGTTCCACCACGGCCCGCGCCTCGCGCTGGTAGGCGGCGACGGAGGCGGTCTCGGTCACGTCGAGCACGTCGAGCAGGTGGTGCGGCACGCCCTGCCGCTCGGCGTCGGTGATCTTGGCCGTGCCGATGTCCATGCCCCGGTAGAGCTGCATCGCGTCGGCGTTGACCACCTCGCCGCCCAGCTCGACGGCCAGCCGCACGGCCAGGTCCGACTTACCGGTGGCGGTGGGCCCGACGACGGCGATGGGGGTGTTCACGCGCTCAAGCCTCCCAGACCGCCACGTGGTAGCCGACGCCGAAGGGCGCCAGGAACTCCGACCGGGCGCACCGCCAGGCGCCCGGCACGCCCGCGGCCACCTGCCACGCGGCCCGGCCGAACGCGCCCAACTCGGCCGCCAGCGCCGGGTCGAGCGCGCGCAACGCCGCGGTGTCCGCCGTGGCCAGCGCCTTGCGCACCTCCTCGTCGAACGGCTCGGCCCGCTCGTCCGGCCGCCCGACGGCCAGCTCGCCGTGCCGGTGCGACCCGTCGCCGAGCACCAGCAGCGCGCGCGAGCCCGCCAGCCGCTCGCCCACGGCGACGCACTCGGCGGTGGACAGGTCCGGCGGCACGAGGTGCACGCGCACGGACCGGGCGCCGACGCGTTCCCGCAGCCAGGCCGCGACCAGCGCGGGCAGGGGCAGCTCCTCATCCACAGAGGACGCGTCGTCGGACAGCGACACCGGCACGTCCACCCCGAAGCCGCGGAACGTCCCCGTCACGCCCTCGACCACCCGCGGCCCGGACGGGTCGACGCCGACGGCCACCCAGTCGGGCGCGTGCGCGGCCAGGTCCCGTGCGGCGGCCAGGCACGCCGAGCGCACCGGTTCGGTGTCCCGCGCGGCGTCGGAGACCAGTTCGGGCACCAGCAGCGGGGGGTGCGGCACGACCACGAGGCGCGAGATCATGGCAGTCCACGCTACTCATCGGCCACCACCGGTACCGATGCGAGCCTTGACCTGTTTGAATGCGCGCGAGGTACCGGGCACTCTTGAGGGGCGTCGCGGTACTCGGGTGCTGGGCCCCGTCGTAGGCGGGGCGCCCGTGGTCGGCACGGGCACCACGAAGTGGGCAGGCGAGGAGGAAGCCGGCGATGACGGAGCACGAGACGACACCGGGAACCACTGGCGACAGTGGTGCGGGGGCGGTGGTCGAGGAGACCAGGGTGGAAGCGACGCCGGTCGCGGCGGCACCGCCGGTCCCCGTGGCGTCGGACCACCCTGACCGCTGGGGGCGCGTGGACGCGGACGGCACCGTCTACGTCAAGACGGCCGACGGCGAGCGGGTCGTCGGTTCCTGGCAGGCGGGCGAGCCCGCCGAGGGCCTGGCGCACTTCGCGCGCCGGTTCGACGACATCCGCACCGAGGTCGAGCTGCTGGTGACGCGGCTGTCCTCCGGCGCGGGCGACCCCAAGCACGCGCTGACCAGCGCGAAGCACGTCCAGGAGAGCCTGGCCGACGCGGCGGTGGTCGGTGACCTCGCCGCCCTGGCCGCACGGGTCGAGCACGTGCTGGTCCTGGCCGAGAAGGGCCTGGAGGCCGCGAAGGCGGCCAAGGACGAGGCACGGGCCGCTGCGGGCGCGCGCAAGCAGGAGCTGGTCGAGGAGGCCGAGGCGCTGGCCAACGAGTCCACGCAGTGGAAGGCGGCGGGCGACCGGCTGCGGCAGATCCTGGACGAGTGGAAGACGATCCGGGGCGTCGACCGCAAGACCGACGAGCAGCTGTGGCGGCGCTTCTCCAAGGCGCGTGACGCGTTCAACCGCCGGCGCGGGTCGCACTTCGCCGACCTCGACCGGCAGCGCGGCGTGGCCAAGAACCGCAAGCAGGAGCTGGTCGAGGAGGCCGAGAAGCTCGTCGAGTCCGACGACTGGGGCCCCACGGCCGGTCGCTACAAGGACCTGATGGTCGAGTGGAAGGCCGCCGGGCGTGCGCCCAAGGAGGCCGACGACGCGTTGTGGCAGCGGTTCCGGGCCGCGCAGGACGCGTTCTTCGCCCGGCGCTCCGAGGCGTTCAGCGAGCGTGACGCCGAGTTCGCGGCCAACGCGAAGCTGAAGGAGGAGCTGCTCGCCGAGGCCGAGCGGATCGACCCGTCGCTCGACCTGGAGGCAGCGCGGCAGCAGCTGTACAAGATCCAGGAGCGGTGGGACGCGATCGGCAAGGTGCCGCGCGAGCGGGTCCGCGAGCTGGAGGGCAAGCTCCGCACGATCGAGGAGCGGGTCCGCGGTGCGGTCGACGCGCAGTGGCGCAAGTCCGACCCGGAGGCCGAGGCCCGCGTCGCGCAGTTCCGCGAGCGCGTGGAGCAGTTCGAGGCGCAGGCCGCCAAGGCCCGCACGGCAGGCGACAAGCGCCGTGCCGAGCAGGCCGAGGCGCAGGCCAAGCAGTGGCGCGAGTGGCTGGCCGCCGCCGAGCAGGCGGTCGCGAGCCGCTAGTCGGCCGGGCACGGGCCCCGTGCCGCTCCCCGGTGGGAGCGGTGCGGGGCCCGTTCGCGTATTGCCTGTGCCATTCCGCAAAAAACGGGAGGGGCGCCGCCGTCGTGCCGTTAGCTTGTGCGGGTGATCCTTTCGGCGGACGCGGTGAATCGGACGGGCTGAGTGGCGGCGAAATCGACCGGGGACGCGTCCCCGGGCGTGCACAACGACATGAGCGGCGACTTCCACGGCACGGTGATCGGGGCCCGGGACATCGGTCGGGTCACGGTCGCCTCGTCGCCCAACCGGTTCACGACAGCCGTCGCGATGGTGCTCGCGGGCGCGGCGGGTGCGGTGGTGGCAGCGTTGGTGATGTCGGTCGCCCTGGGAGACGTGGGGAGCGGGCCCCAGGTCACCGTGGTCACCGTCGTCCCTGCTCCCGATGGGTCCACCACGTCGTCCTCGGCTGAGACCTCGGCTCCGACGACCCAGCCCGCGGCGCCGACCGCACCGGCCACGTCAGGGGTCCGCGAGGTGGTGGCGCCACCTGTCGTGACGACCGTCCGCACGACCGCGAACCCGGATGTCCCGACCGCCACCTCGACGACGACCGCGGTCCCGACCACCACCACCGCGCACCAGTGCACCTCCGAGCAAGGCGGGAACGGCGTGGTCTGGCCGCGGCGCATGCCGTGCTGACGGAATTCGCCCAACCGTCACGACGAGATCAGCGGTCCGCGGATTCGCCCGGTCGTCGCGCGGTGAATGCGGAAAAGTGCTCGGATTCCCAGCCCGCGGCGAACAACAGGTCGGGTCCGTCCTCGCCGGGGCGGTCCAGGTGCTCGGCGCGGGTCAGCCCGGCTTTGAGCGCCACCCGCTGCGACGCGGTGTTGGCGGGCCGGACCCGGGCCACGACCGGGAACGCGGGCAGGGCCGCGCGCGCCCACCGCACGACCTCGCGGGCCGCCTCGGAGGCGATGCCCCGACCCCAGGCGGCCGGGTCGAACCGGTAGAACAGGTTGAGCGCGCGCCGGTCGTCGACGTCGGTGAGCTTCACGCCGCAGAACCCGAGCGGCCGCCCGGCGTCGAGCGGGCGGACCACCCAGTAGCCGAAGCCGAAGCCGCGCCAGTGCTCCAGCCACCGCTCCAGCAGGCCGGCGGCCTCCTCGGCGGTGCGCAGGGCGTCGGACGGGTTGTGCGCGCAGGCCAGCGGGTCGCGGTGGATCTCGTGCACCGCGACCACGTCGTCCGCCACCGGCCGCCGCAACGTGAGCCGCTCGGTGCGCAGCTCCGCGTTGTCGAACCCGGCCGTCACTGCATCGGCGGCCGGGACGCGGCCAGCTTCAGCCACTTCACCAGCAGCACGACCACCGCCACCACGGCCAGGATCAGGCCGAAGCCCGGCCCCGGACCGGGGTGGTGGCCGGTCGTCGTCTGCGTGGTCCAGATCGACAGCACGCCCGCCACCGACGCGGCGAACGACGCCAGCGCGCACACCCAGGCCAACGCCCACCGCCGCAACGCCAGCGCCAGCGCGGGCAGCAGCACGCCGACGACCACCGCCAGGTAGGCGAACACCTCCGGCAGCCCGTCGGCCGAGCCGAACAGGACGCTCAGACCCTGCACGCCGTCCACCCACGGCAGCGCGAGCGACACCAGGATCGCCAGCGCCGCGACGGCGATCGTCAACGCGCCGGCGCCGGGGTCGAAGCGCCTGGCCGCCGAACGGCCGACGCTGTCGATCTCCTCGCGCAGACCTGCCAGGTCGTCCCGGTCGTTCTCGCTCATCGGCAGTTCCTCACGGGGTCGCGCACCCGCCGACCGCTGCGGGCAGCGGGGCGGGCTTGCCGAACGACGGCAGACCGAGCGTCACGCCCGGCGTCTTCGGCTTCACCCCCGCCTCGGAGCGGTCACCCGCCTTGGTCCGGCGGTGCGACAGCAGGGGGCCGTCCGCGATCAGGTTGTGCGGCGCGCCGTAGGTCACCACGGTCTCCACCACGTCGCCGGGCCGCACGTGCGCGTCGCCGGGCGTGAAGTGCACCAGGCGGCCGTCGCGGGCCCGACCGGTCATCCGGTGCGTCTCGGCGTCCTTGCGGCCCTCGCCGGACGCGACCAGCAGCTCGACCCTGCGGCCGACCTGCTCGCGGTTCAGCTCGTGCGCGACGTCGTTGACCAGCGTGACCAGCCGGTCGTACCGCTCCTGCACGACCTGCTTGGGCAGCTGGTCGGGCAGGTCGGCGGCGGGCGTGCCGGGCCGCTTGGAGTACTGGAACGTGAAGGCCGACGAGAACCGGGCCTCGCGGACGACGTCCAGGGTGGCCTGGAAGTCCTCCTCGGTCTCACCGGGGAAGCCGACGATGATGTCGGTGGTGATGGCCGCGTCCGGCATGGCCGCGCGCACGTCGTCCAGGATGGACAGGTACTTCGCGGTCCGGTACGAGCGGCGCATCTCCTTGAGCACGCGGTCCGAGCCCGACTGCAGCGGCATGTGCAGCGAGTGGCACACCGCGGGCGTCTCGGCCATCGCGGCGATGACGTCCTGGGTGAAGTCCTTCGGGTGCGGCGAGGTGAAGCGGACGCGCTCCAGGCCCTCGATGCCGCCGGTGGCGCGCAGGAGCTTGCCGAACGCGTACCGGTCGCCGAACTCGACGCCGTAGGAGTTGACGTTCTGCCCGAGCAGCGTCACCTCCAGCACGCCCTCGTCGACCAGCGCCTGGACCTCGGCCAGCACCTCGCCGGGACGGCGGTCCTTCTCCTTGCCGCGCAGCGACGGGACGATGCAGAACGTGCACGTGTTGTTGCAGCCGACGGACACCGACACCCAGCCGGAGTAGGCCGAGTCGCGGCGGGCGGGCAGCGTCGAGGGGAAGGTCTCCAGCGAGTCCAGGATCTCGACCTGGGCCTCGCGGTTGTGCCGGGCGCGTTCGAGCAGCACGGGCAGCGAGCCGATGTTGTGCGTGCCGAAGACCACGTCGACCCACGGCGCGCGCTTGACGATCTCGCCCTGGTCCTTCTGCGCGAGGCAGCCACCGACGGCGATCTGCATGTCGGGGTTCGCGGACTTGGCGGGCGCGAGGTGGCCGAGCGTGCCGTAGAGCTTGTTGTCGGCGTTCTCCCGCACGGCGCAGGTGTTGAACACCACGACGTCGGGCGCGACGTCGCCTTCGGCGGGCGTGTAGCCCGCGTCCTCCAACATGCCGGCCAGGCGCTCGGAGTCGTGCACGTTCATCTGGCAGCCGAACGTGCGGATCTGGTAACTGCGAGTCACTGCACCTAGTCCTTCCGTCGGGTCCAGCGTAGAGCGTGGACGTGCGACGATGCGCGGGTGTCGGGAACGCTCCTGCGGTTGCACGCGGTCGGGGCCGCATTGGCCCTGGCCACCCTGTCGTTGACGGCGTGCGGCGACGACCTGGACCAGGTCAAGCTCACCATGGCGGCCGGCAGCCCCGGCGGGGTCTACCACGCGCTGGGCACGGCGCTGGCCGACGCGTGGACCCGCGACCCCGGCATCCCCCGCCCGCAGGTGGCGACCACGGCCGGCTCGGTGGACAACCTCGACCGGCTGCGGGCCAACCAGGCGCAGGTCGGGTTCTCGGCGGCCGACGCGGCGGAGCAGAAGCAGCAGGCCGACGCGGGGCACAAGCTGTACGCGCTGGCCCGGATGCACGACGACTACCTCCAGCTGATCGTGCGCGACGACCTGCCGGCGACCAAGCTCGCCGACCTGAAGGGCCTGCGGGTCAGCGTGGGCGCCCGCGACTCGGGCGTGTGGCTCATCGCGCAGCGGCTGCTGGAGTCGGCGGGCATCTCGCCGGAGGTCGACCTCAAGGTCCAGTACATGGACCTGCCGACCAGCGCGGACGCCATGCGGGACAACGCGCTGGACGCGTTCTTCTGGTCCGGCGGCGTCCCCACCGAGCGCGTCACCACGCTGTCGTCGGCGGTGAAGCTGCGGATGCTCGACCTGGGCGACGTGCTGCCGAAGCTGCGCCAGGCCTACCCGGTGTACGGCTCGGCGACGCTGCCCGCGTCGGCGTACGAGCAGATCGGGGGCGGCCCGGTCGTCACCCTGGTGGTCCGCAACTTCCTCCTGGTCAACGACACGATGTCCGACGACGTGGCGGAAGCGCTGGTCAGAGGCCTGTTCCAGGCCCAGCCGGCCCTGGTCGCGGCCAGTCCGGTGGCGAGGTCCATAGAGGTCCGCTCCGCGATCGAGACGACGCCGATCGAATTGCACCCCGGCGCGATGAGGTACTACCGCGACGTAAAAGTTTAGTTCTCATTTCATCATTCCTACGGTGTAAAGCCATGCGTGGGGACTCGCCCAAGTCGGGGTCAAGAAGGCGTTGGAGCGGCACCGGCCACCGCTAGGCCGTTAGCGTGATGGCAAGCCCGGGACCTGCGATGGTCCGGGTTCTTCCAGGAACCGATGCGGAAAGCTCATGTCCGTTTATTCGGTACGCGCGCGCATTCGCGCGGCGTCTTCTCAGCCTATTACCCGAAAGAGTCGGCTGCCCCGGTTGGGGGTGTCCTTCGCGGTGCTCGCCGTGCTGGCCGGCACCGGTTTCGACGCCCCACCGCGGTGGCCGACCCGAATTCAGGTGTTCGTGGCCAACAGCGGCTCCGACAACGTCACCGTGTACGACACCCGGCTGGGCAAGGTCACGGCCACCGTGGGTGTCGGCGACTACCCCGCGGGTGTCGGCGCACACCCGGCCGGTCACCGCGTCTACGTCACGAACGAGTCCTCGAACACCGTCTCGGTGATCGACACCCGGACCCTCGCGGTCGTCGCGACCGTGCCCGTGGGGCCCAACCCGTTCGGCGTCGCCGCC
Source organism: Actinosynnema sp. NPDC037264 (assembly GCF_055603705.1). Taxonomy (NCBI): domain Bacteria; kingdom Bacillati; phylum Actinomycetota; class Actinomycetes; order Pseudonocardiales; family Pseudonocardiaceae; genus Actinosynnema; species Actinosynnema sp. NPDC037264. The sequence continues at coordinate 196,319 of NZ_JBVJVK010000004.1, forward strand.
ACACCCACCCACGCCTACGTCACCAACTTCGGCCGCGACGACGTCACGGTCATCGACACCGCGACGAACGCGCCGGTGAAGACCATCCCGGTCGGCCGGTTCCCGCACAGCGCGGTGGCCAGCCCCGACGGCTCGCGGGTGTACGTGACCAACAACGGCGGCGACAGCGTCACGGTCATCGACACCGCCTCGCAGACGGCCGTCGGCACCATCCCGGTCGGGGTCTTCCCGTCGGGCATCGCCATCAGCCGGGACGGCGAGCGCCTGTACGTGGCCAACACCGGCAGCGACACGGTCACCGTCATCGAGACCGACGACAACCGACCGACCGAGACCACCAAGGTCGGCGACGCGCCCCTCGGCGTCTCGGTCACGCCGGGCGGCCGGGTGCACGTCGCGAACACCGGCTCGGACACGGTCAGCGTCCTGGGGCCCACCGGCAAGCCCATCGAGGTCGTCAAGGTCCAGCGGATGCCCGAGGGCTCCGCGGCAGCGCCCGACGACAGCTTCGTGTACACCACCAACACGGGGTCCGACACCGTGTCGGTGATCAACGCCGAGACCGGCGAGCCCGCCGCCCGGTTCGCCGTCGGCGACGCGCCCGAAGGCGTCGCGGTCACGTCCTGACCGGGGTCAGGCCGCGGGGAACTCCACGGTCACCCGCAGGCCTCCGCCCTCCGGCGACTCCAACCGCACCGAGCCGTCCACCCGTTCCACGATCTGCCGCACCAGCGCCAGGCCCAGGCCGGAGCCCTGCACGTTCTGGTGCGCCGGGCTGCGCCAGAACCGGTCCGTGGCGCGGTCCAGCTCCTCCGGCGCGAGGCCGGGGCCCTCGTCCTGCACCGACAACCGCACCACGCCGTCGCGCCGCCGGACGTCGACGCGCACCAAGGTGCCATCGGAGGTGAACTTCAGCGCGTTGTCCAGCAGCGCGTCCAGCACGGTCTCCACGCCGCGCGGCGGCACCAGGGCCCGGCCGCCCGGCTCGCCGTCCAGCACCAGGTGCACCTCGCGCGCCGCCGCGGCGGGCTGCCACGCCGACAGCCGGCCGGCCACCGCCCGGTCCACGTCCACCGGCACGGGGTCGACCGACTGCGCGCCCGCGCGCGCCATGGACAGCAGCTCGTCCAGGATCCGGTTGAGCCGGTTCGCCTCGTCCAACGCCGCCGCCTGGTGCGCGGCCCCTTCGCCGGCCACGTGGTCCTCCAAATTGGACAGACGCAGCTTCAACGCGGTCAACGGGTTGCGCAGCTGGTGCGAGGCGTCCGCGACGAACGCGCGCTGCGCGGCCAGCACGTCGCTCACGTTCGCCGCCATCTGGTCGAACGACCGCGACAGCTGCCGCAGCTCCGGCGGGCCGTCCGACGAGCCGACCGGCTGCACGGGCTGCCCGGACACCACCGCCGCGAGCAGCCGCCCGGTCGCGTCGTCCAACCGCCGCACGGGCCGCAACGTCCACCGGACCAGCGGCAACGCCACGAACACGCCGAGCACGAGGACCAGGGTGCTCCCGCCGAGCAGCACCGACCACCACAGCAGGACCTCGGCCCGCGTCTTCGACGTCGGCGAGAACGTCACCACCGCGCCGCGGACCTCGCCCGCCTCCAGCACCGGCTCGGCCAGCACCAATTCGGTCGACTCCCACGGCATGACCAGCTCCGGCGCGCCCGGCTGGCGGCCGGCCAGCGCGGCGTGCACCAGGTCCGCCACCTCGGGCGCGGACACGTCCACGTCGTCCGAGGACGCCGCCACCACCTGCCCGTCCCGCCCGAGCAGGGCCACCCGGATGCCGTACAGCTCGTAGTAGCGGCGCAGCTCCGGCTTGAGCACCTCGGGCTGGTCGTCGATGAACGGCCGCTGCGCCACGGACGCGAACCGGGTGGTGTCGGTGAGCCGGTCCAGGAACATCTCCTGCTGCTCGGCCTGCGCCATGCCGCGGCCGAGGGGGACGCCCAGGCCGAGGAGCACCAGCACGACCAGCGTCAACACGATGCCCAGCAGCCGCGACCGCACTCAGCCCCCGCTCAACCGGTACCCGACACCGCGCACCGTCTCCAACAACGAAGGACGCCCGAGCTTGGTCCGCAGCGTCGCCACGTGCACGTCCAGGGTCCGGTTGGCCCCCGCCCAGGTGCGTCCCCACACCTCGGCCAGGATGCGCTCCCGGGTGCACACCGCGCCACCCGCCGCCACCACCAGCGCCAACACCTGGAACTCCTTGCGCGAGAGCGCCACGGGTTCACCCGCCACGGTGACCTCGTGCCGACCGAGGTCGACCCGCACGTCGGCGACCTCGAACACCTCGGTGCCGGTGCCGCCGACGCCGACCGGGTCGCCGCGCCGCCGCCGCACCGCGTGCACGCGGGCCACCAGCTCGCCCACGTCGTAGGGCTTGACCAGGTAGTCGTCCGCCCCGGCGTGCAGGCCGAGGATCCGGTCGTCGATCTCGCCGCGGGCCGACACGACGATGATCGCGACGTCACTCGCCGCACGGATGTGCCGGCAGAGCGTGACACCGTCCACATCGGGCAGGCCCAGGTCGAGCAGCACCACGTCGACCCCGGTCAGCCGATCGAGCGTCCCCCGACCGGTGGCCTGCCGGTCCACCGTGAAACCACGTCGGGTCAGCGCCGGTACCAGCGCTTCCGCCACGCGGTCGTCGTCCTCGACCAACAGCACCCGCACCGTGGAGCCTCCCCGATAAGTGTCGCCACCCTGTGACAGAGTTGAGACCCTAAGTCTTGCTCAACCGCCTGGACTGGTGTGGTGATTCACACCTAGGTTTCCGCCATCGCTCAGGAACCCCTACTGGAGGACTGATGACCGCCGCCACTCCTGCACCGCCGATGATCCGGATGGCGGGCGTGGACAAGTTCTTCGGACCTCTGCACGTCCTCAAGGACGTCACGCTGGAGGTGCCGAAGGGGCAGGTCGTCGTCGTGCTCGGGCCGTCCGGTTCGGGCAAGTCCACGCTGTGCCGCACGATCAACCGGCTCGAGCCGATCGAGTCCGGCGTCATCGAGGTGGACGGCCAGGCGCTGCCCGCCGAGGGCAAGGAACTCGCCCGGTTGCGCGCCGACGTCGGCATGGTGTTCCAGTCGTTCAACCTGTTCGCCCACAAGAGCATCGTCGACAACGTGATGCTGGCCCCGCTGAAGGTCCGCAAGACCCCGGCGGCCGAGGCCCGCAAGACGGCCATGGAGCTGTTGGAGCGGGTCGGCATCGCGAACCAGGCGGAGAAGTACCCCGCCCAGCTCTCGGGCGGGCAGCAGCAGCGCGCGGCGATCGCCCGCGCCCTGGCGATGCGGCCCAAGGTGATGCTGTTCGACGAGCCGACCTCCGCGCTGGACCCCGAGATGGTCCAGGAGGTGCTGGACGTGATGACGACGCTGGCCAAGGAGGGCATGACCATGCTCGTGGTGACCCACGAGATGGGCTTCGCCCGCAAGGCCGCGGACCGCGTCATCTTCATGTCCGACGGCGAGGTCGTCGAGGACTCGACGCCGGAGGCGTTCTTCTCCGCGCCGAAGTCCAACCGCGCGAAGGACTTCCTTGGCAAGATCCTGACCCACTGAAGTCCCACGAACGCGGCGCTGAGCCTGGCGCCGCACTACCGAAGAAGAGCAGGAGAAGGACGATGAGGGTTCGCACCCTTGCGGTGGCGCTGCTGGCCGGCGGCCTCGCCCTGACCGCATGCGGCAAGGAGGGTGGCCCTGGCGACACGGGCACTGCCCCCTCCCAGCAGGTCGCCGCCGACGTGAAGGTCGACGGCTCGCCGACCTTCGACAAGATCAAGGCCCGTGGCCGCGTCATCGTCGGTGTCAAGGAGGACCAGCCCGGTCTGGGTTACAAGGACCCGACCAGCGGCAAGTTCACCGGCTTCGACATCGAGATCGCGAAGCTGGTCGCCGCCAAGCTCGGCTACGGCGACGACAAGATCGACTACAAGGCCATCCCCTCGGCCGGTCGCGAGCAGGCGCTGATCAACGGCGACGTGGACTACTACGTCGGCACCTACACGATCAACGCCAAGCGCAAGGAGCAGGTCGGGTTCGCCGGCCCGTACTTCACCGCCGGGCAGGACCTGCTGGTGAAGAAGGACGACAACACGATCACCGGCCCCGAGACCCTCAAGGGCAAGAAGGTCTGCTCGGTGACCGGCTCCACGCCGATCCAGAAGGTCAAGTCCGAGGGCCTGACCGAGCCGGAGAACATCGTCGAGCTCCAGACCTACTCGCTGTGCGTCGAGCAGCTGGAGCAGGGCGCGGTCGACGCCGTCACCACCGACGACGCGATCCTCAAGGGCTACGCCTCGCAGTCGCCGACCACGCTGAAGGTCGTCGGCAAGACGTTCTCGAACGAGCCGTACGGCATCGGCCTCCCTAAGGACGACAAGGCCCTGCGCACCAAGGTCAACGACATCCTGGATGAGGCCATCAACGGCGGCGCGTGGCAGGCGGCCTACGACGCCACCCTGGGCCAGTCGGGCTCGTCGGCCGACAAGCCCGTGATCGAACGCTACTGATCTCGTTCCCGCGGCCGGTCGTCGGTGTTCCGGCGGCCGGCCGCACCACACCCACCTAGCCGAGGAAGCCGATGGACGTCCTGCTCGACAACCTCGACCTGTACGGGCCCGGGTTCCTCAACACCGTTGAGCTGTTCCTGATCTCCGCGGTCGGGTCGCTGGTGTTGGGGACGATCCTGGCGATGCTGCGGGTCGCGCCGGTCCCCGTGCTGCGAGCCATGGGCACCGCCTACGTGACGATCGTCCGCAACACCCCGCTCACGCTCGTGTTCTTCTTCTTCGCCTTCGCGTTCCCGCTGCTCAAGATCGTGACCGCGGACACGTTCGGCGGTTCGGCGGCCAGCTTCTACTTCAGCGCCGCCCTCACCGCGCTGATCCTCTACACGGCGGCGTTCGTGTGCGAGGTCGTGCGGGCCGGCATCAACACCGTCCCGGTCGGCCAGGCGGAGGCCTCGCGCGCGCTCGGCCTGACGTTCGGCCAGATGCTCGGGTCCGTGGTGCTGCCGCAGGCCACCCGCGCGGTCGTGCCGCCGATGATGAGCACGATGATCGCCCTGCTGAAGAACACCACCATCGCGGCGGGCTTCTCGGTGTTCCAGGCGGGCTCCATCAGCGCCAACCTGTCCGAGCGCGGCGAGAACCAGCTGTTCGGCCTGCTCTGGGTCGCCGGCTTCTTCGTGGTGCTCGTGATCCCCATGACCCTGCTGCAACGCAGCCTTGAGAAGCGGTGGAGCATCGCCCGATGAGCTCGGTCCTGTTCGACGTCCCCGGGCCGCGGGCCCGGCTGCGCCACCGCCTCTACGCGGTGATCGGCACCCTCGTGCTGGTCGCGGGCATCGGCTTCGTGATCTACCGGTTCGCCGAGAGCGGCCAGTTCGAAGGCCGGAAGTGGTCCTGGCTCGAGTACAAGAACATCCAGCTGACCCTGGTCGACGCGCTGCTGAACACGCTCAAGGCGTTCGGCCTCGGCGCGGTGTTCGCCCTGCTCTTCGGCGCGATCTTCGCCGCCGGGCAGCTCTCCGACCACAAGGTCATCCGCGTGCCGTCGATGCTGGTCGTCGAGCTGTTCCGCGCGGTGCCGCTGGTCGTGCTGATCTTCGTCTTCCACTACGGCGTGTCGCTCGGCCCGCCGCTCTACTCGGTGGTGCTCGGCCTGACGCTCTACAACGGCTCGGTGCTCGCCGAGGTGTTCCGCGCAGGTGTGCTGTCGCTGCCGCGCGGGCAGAGCGAGGCGGCCTACGCGGTGGGCATGCGCAAGACCCAGGTGATGAGGCACGTGCTGCTGCCGCAGGCCGTGCGGGCGATGCTGCCGGCGATCATCAGCCAGCTGGTCGTGCTGCTGAAGGACACCGCGCTCGGCTTCCTCATCACCTACGACGAGCTGCTGGACTTCGCCCGCGACATCGGCAGCCAGTTCCAGTTCGGCCGGCCGCTGGTGCCCGTCACGATCATCGTGGCCGCGATCTACATCTCCATGTGCCTGCTGCTGACGTGGCTGGCGACGTACCTGGAGAAGCGCAGCCGGCGGGACAAGAAGGTCATCGAGCTGGAGAAGAAGCCGGCCGAGGACGTCGTCGCGGCGGCGGTCTGAGGGTGGCCGCGCTCGCGGCGTCCGGCGCGTTGTTCCTCGACGCGCTGGGCCGCGTGCTCGTGGTCGAACCGACCTACAAGGACCACTGGGAGATCCCCGGCGGTGCGGTCGAGCCGGGCGAGACGCCGCGCGAGGCGTGCGCCCGGGAGGTGCTGGAGGAGCTGGGCCTGGCCGTCGAGCCGGGCCCGCTGCTCGTCGTGGACTGGGCGCCGTCGGGGGAGCAGGAGCGGATCCTGTTCATCTTCGACGGCGGTTCGCTCGGCTCGGCCACCATCCGGCTGCAAGCCTCCGAGCTGCGCAGTTACCGCTACATCGAGCCCGCCGAGGTGCCGGACGCGCTGATACCCCGGCTGGCCAGGCGGGTGTCCGCCGCGCTCGACGCACGTGAGCGCGGCGTGACCCTCTACCTCGAACACGGGCTAGTAGCGCAGTAGCGCGCCCACGCCCTCCCGCAGCCCGGCGGCGTCGGTGACGACCACCTGCGCGCCGGTGGCGGCCGCGGCGGTGCCCAGCGCCTCGTCGGCCCGCTGCTCGCCGACGTGCTCGACGCCGAGGCCGCGCAGGTCCTTCTCCCGCAGCGCGAGCTGCGCCGGGTCGTCGCCGGAGAACACGGTGCGGTCGCCGAGCGCGGGGTCGGACACCAGCAGCGCGGCGACCTTCGCCTCGCGCAACGCCTCCACCACGGGCGCCAGGCCCTGCACCGCGCGTCCGTGCGGGCGGCCAGCCTCGGCGGTGAACTCCTCCACCACGTCGTTGTCCAGGTCGAACTGGTACTGGGCGACGAGCGACTGCACGGCGTGGTCGAACGCGGCGTCGTCCGCGCCCTCGGCCAGGGACGCGCCCTCCACCTCGATCAGCACGTCGCGGCACCGGGGGCTCAGCTCCTCGCGCACGTCGGCACGCGCCTGCACCTCGCCGCCCAGGACCAGCAGCCGGGCGTCCAGGTCCGTCACCAGCCGGTCGGCCTCGGCGGCCACCAGCGCGGCGTTGCGCTTGGTCGTCTCCTCGACGGCCTTCTGCAACCGCCGGTGCGACCAGCCGCCGCCGGGGACCTTGTGCAACGGGTGCTGCTCACCGCGCACCTGGTCGTGCACCTCGCCCGCGCGCTCACCGTGCCCGTCGTACCCGTGCAGGTCCGCGCCCGCCCGGTCGACCAGGACCACGACGTGCGGCACGGCGGGTTCCATCCAGGTGGCCAGCGGCAGCAGGTGCGGCCGGTCCGACCAGCGCGCCGTCTCCACGGCGGGCGGGCGCGGCAGCACCCGGTCCAGCAGCAGGGTGCCCCGTGCGGCGACGAGCGCCCGGCCGGACTTGCCCGGCACCGGCGTCAGCACCGCTTCCTGCAGCGCGTCCAGCGTCGCGTCGTCCGCGCCCTGCCGGGCCAGTTCCTCGCGCACCCCGCGCCAGCGCAGCTCCATGGCCTTGGCCGCGTCCTCGGTGTCGTGCGAGGCGTCCAGGTAGACCGACGCGAACGGGCCGCGTTGCCTGACCAGCTCTCCCAACGAAGACATGTCCATTGGCCTCGGCTACCCGATCGTGCGCCGCGTAACCTCAGGGGCATGGTGGACGAACCGGGTGCGATCACCAGGGTGCAGCAGAACGCCGTCGACCACCTGCTCAAGGTGGGCATCAGCGGGTTCGGGCCGTTCAAGGGCGCCCGGCAGATGGCAGTGGAGGCGCTGGACAAGGGGTTGACGCCGGAGGAGGCGATCAAGCACCTGATCCGGACGCACGTGGCGGCGGCCGGGGTGCAGGGCTTCGCCACGAACGTCGGCGGCCTGATCACGTTGCCGATCACCCTGCCCGCGAACCTGACCGCGTCCTACCTCGTGCAGACGCACCTGATCGCGTCGATCGCCGCCGTGCACGGGCACGACCTGGAGAGCGACGAGGTGCAGACGGCGATCCTCGTGTGCCTGCTGGGCAACGCGGGGACGGAGCTGCTGAAGAAGGCGGGCATCAAGGTGGGCTCCCGGCTCACCATGAACCTGATCGAGCGGATCCCCGCCCAGCTCATCCGCGAGGTCAACAAGCGCGTCGGCTTCACCCTCCTGGCCAAGTACGGCACCACCAAGGCGACCGTGACCCTGGCCAAGGGCGTGCCGCTGGTGGGCGGTGTCATCGGGGGCACGTTCGACGCCGTCACGACCCGCGCCGTGGGCGCCTTCGCCTCCCGCTTCTTCACCGAACGCGAGGAACCGCCCGCGGTCGTGGACGGCACCGTGATCGACGGCGAGATCGTCTCGATCGTCGACGGCCACGAGTAGCCGACCGCCGTACGATCTTCGGTGATTGGCCCAATGAACTGGCCTGGAGTTGGCCCTTAGTCTGGGCCAATCGGGCACCTAGCGTGACGTCCATGGGGACGACGAAGGTGCTCGCGATCGCTCAAGCAGCCAACTCGGTGGGTGACGGGGCGTTCTACGTCTGCTCCGCCCTCTACTTCACCCGGATCGTGGGCCTGTCGGCGACGCAGGTCGGCGTGGCGCTGACGGTGGCCTGGGCGGTCGGGGCGGTGGTCGGGGTGGGGTTGGGGCACTTCGCCGACCGGGTCGGGCCGAGGCGGGTGGCGGTCGGGTTGGCGGTCGTCACGGCGGGGGCGTTGGCGTCGTTCCTGGTGGTCCGCTCGTTCTGGGCGTTCGTGGTGGCCGCGTGCGTCTACGCGTGCGGGCAGTGCGGGTTGGCCGCCGCACGGCAGGCGTTGCTGGCGGGGTTGGTCGGGCCCGGGGAGCGGACGCGAGTGCGGGCCCTGCTGCAGTCCGTGGTCAACGGTGGGCTGGCGGTCGGCGCGGGGCTCGGCGGGGTGGCGTTGCACGTGGACACGGCGGCGGCGTACCTGGTGGTGTTCGCGGTGGACGCGGTCGGGTTCCTGGTCGCGGCGGTAGTGCTGCGCCGGGTGCCGGAGGTGGAGGCGGTCGCCACCACGGGACGGCTCGGTGTACTTCGGGACAGGCCGTACGCCCTGGTGACGTTGCTGAACTCGGTGTCGCTGCTCTACATGCCGATGCTGAGCCTGGTCGTGCCGCTGTGGGTCGCCGAACGCACCTCCGCCCCGAAGTGGGTCGTCAGCCTGCTCTTCGTGCTCAACACGGCTGCGGTGGTGGTGGGGCAGGTGCGGCTGGCGCGCGGTGTCACGGACCTGCGCACGGCGACGCGGTCGGTGCGGCGGGGTGGCGTGCTGTTGCTGGCGTCCTGCGTGGTGTTCGCCCTGTCCGCAGGTGTACCCGATTGGGTGGCCGTGGCGCTGCTCGTGGGTGCGGCGGGCATCCAGGTCGTCGGCGAGATGCGGCACGGCGCGGGCTCGTGGGAGATCGGGTTCGGCCTCGCGCCGGCCGACAAGCAGGGCCAGTACCAGGGGTTCTACGGCACGGGCACGGCCGTGGCGCGCACCGTCGGCCCGCTGCTCCTCACCACCCTCGTGCTGGGCGGGGGAGCGGTGGGCTGGCTCGTGCTCGGCGCGCTGTTCCTGGCCGCCGCGCTGGCCATGACGCCCGCCGTGGCGTGGTCCGAGCGGTCGCGGCGGAAAATGATTGGCGTCGCGGCGTGAACCAGGCTACGGTCATGACCATGTTCTTCCAGATCTACCTCTGAGGACTTCTTCCTCCAGCGCCGCACCGGCCTCGGGCCGTGCCGCGCCCTTCTCCTGGTGGCCTTAGCGGCTCTTCTCACGACCGTGTCGAACCACGGGTCGTAGCCCTTTGCACGCCTCGAACACCGAGGAGGCGAACGCATGCCCACCATGCGCAACGAACCGCCACACGACGACCAGCCGACCAACCGCGCCGCACGCCGCGGCGCCCGCGGCAACGGCGCGGTGCACCCGCGCTTCGGCGGTGGCCGAGCCGTCGTCAACCCGCGCCAGTACGCCATGCGGCGTCGCTGACCAGCGACATCGCCACACCCAGGAGGCAAACATGACCGATCAGGACGTTCCGCAGGCCGACGGCGGCGAGCAGGACCAGCCGGAGCAGCCCGCCGTTCCGCTCAACCGCGCGGCCCGCCGCGGTCACGCCCAGAAGAACGACGGCGTGAACAAGAACCCGGGCCGCCCGCACCAGAACACGTTCGTCGGACGGCGCGTGTTCCGGCGCACGAGCGGCGGCTGAGCGACGACGACCACCGGCACGCGACCGCTCGACTAGTCTCCGGTGCGCGATGAGCGCACACCTGGTGAGCCCGGAGCTGGTCGGGCGGTCGGCCGAACTCGGGCACCTCGCGGGCGCGTTCGACCACGCGCCCGCGACGGTGCTCGTCGGCGGTGAGGCGGGCGTCGGCAAGTCCCGGCTGCTCGACGACTTCACGTCGCGCCTGGACGCCACCGTGCTGCTCGGCGGATGCGTCGAGCTGGACGGGCTGCCGTTCGCGCCGTTCGTCGCGGCCCTGCGCGGTGTCGGGGTGACCGACTCCGAACGCGCCGACCTCGCGCCGCTGCTGCCGTCCTTCCACGGCGAGGCGACGGGCGACGAGGCGCGACCGAGGCTGTTCGAGGGCGTCGTGTCGTTGCTGGCCAGGCTTTCCGCGCCACGACCGGTGGTGCTCGTGGTCGAGGACGCGCACTGGCTCGACCGCTCCAGCCGCGACCTGCTCGACTTCCTGGTGCGCAACCAGCGCGCGGTGCCGCGGTCGTTGGTCGTGGTGACCTACCGCTCCGACGAACTCGGCGGACCGGTGCGGCCGTTGCTGGCCGAGCTGAGCCGGGTGCCGTGGGTGCGCCGGATCGAGCTGCCCCGGCTGTCCGCCCGCGACGTGCGGGCCCAGCTGCGCGGGATCCTCGGCGCGGAACCGGATCCGGTGGCCGCGAGCGCCGTGTTCCGGCGCAGCGAGGGCAACCCGCTGTTCGTCGAGGCGCTGGTGGACGGCGCGGCGGAGCTGTCGCTGGAGGAGTTGCTGCTCAGCCGGGTCGAACGGCTGGAGCCGGACGCCGTCGCCCTGGTGCGCGCCGCCGCCGTCGGTGGCCGACGTGTGTCCCACGAGATCCTGAGCGAAGTGCACGACGTCACGCCGATGCGGTCCATCGTGGACGGTGGCGTGATGGTGGTGGACGGTGACGGCTACGCGTTCCGGCACGCGTTGATCCGCGACGCGGTCTACCGGCGGCTGCTCCCCGGCGAACGGGTCGAGCTGCACGCGCGGTACGCCGCCGTGCTGCCGGGGTCCGCAGCCGCCGAGCTGGCGCACCACCGGTACGCGGCCGGTGACGTCGCGGGCGCGGTGTCCGCCGCGTGGGAGGCCGCCGGCCACGCCCGTCGCGCGTTGGCCTACGCCGAGCAGCTGGCCATGCTCGACCGCGTGTTGTCCTTGTGGGACAACGCGTCGCACCTCGGCGTCGACCGCCTCACCGTGCTGGAGGCGGCCGGCGAGGCGGCGAGCCGCGCGGGGGAGCACGAGCGCGGCGAGGAGCTGACCAGCGAGCTGCTGGCCCACCTCGACCCGGGGGCCGAGCGGATCCGGTACGCGGCAGTGTTGGAGCAACGCGGTCGGCTGCGCGCCCAGCTCGGGCGGCGGGGCGCGCTCGAAGACCACCGCGAGGCCGTGCGGCTCGCGCCCGAGGGGCACCCGATCCGCGGTTACCTGCTCAACTCGCTGGCCGCCCGGCTGATGGCGATCCCGCTCCCGGACGAGGCGCGCGAGGTCGCGGAAGAGGCGCTGGACGCGGCCCACCACGCCGGCGACGACCCGTCCGAGGCCGCCGCCCTGATCACCCTGGCCGTGCTGGACGCGCGGCTCGGCGACCTGGACGCGCAGCTGCCCCGGCTGCGCCGCGCGCGGGCCATCGCGGAGAACGTCGCCGCGCACCGCGTGCGGCTGCGCGCGCTGCACTGCGAGTCGTCGTTGTCCGAGGCGTACGGGCGGGTCGCGGAGGCCGAGGAGCTGGCCCGGCTGGGCCTGCGGACGGCCCGCGAGCTGGGGTTGGCCCGGTCCGCGGGCGCGTCGCACGCCGTGGACCTGACCAGGGCGTTGATCGCGGCGGGCCGGTGGGACGAGGCGCTGGAGTGCGTCGACCACGCCCTCGACCACGCGCCGCCGGCGGTCTACCACGCGCACCTGCTGTGCCTGGCGGGGTTCGTGGACGTGCGGCGCGGCCAGGTCGACCGGGCCGAGTGGGCGTTGACCAGGGCGCGGGAGCTGGCCGACGCGCCGTTCGTCCAGGACCCGCTGCAACTGCACCGGCTGGAGGCCGAGGTGCGGTGGGCGCAGGGCCGGGTGGACGAGGCGGCGGCCGTGGTGCGGGCCGCGTTCGCCCTGCCGCACGCGCGGATCGCGTCCCGGTTCTCCTGGCCGCTGGCCGCGTTGGGCGTGCGGCTCGGAGTGGCCGTGCCGGACCTGCCGGTGGCCGGGCCGGTGCAGGCCGCGTGGGCGTCGACGTGCCGGGGCGAGTGGCGGGCCGCGGTCGAGGCGTGGGAGGCGTTGGGCCAGCCCTTGTGGCACGCCGAGGCGTTGTTCGGGCTGGCCTCGGAGACCCGGGACGCCGAGGCGTTGCGGCGGGCGGCGGAGCTGGCCGAGGGGCTGGGCGCGACGCCGTTGCGCGACCGGGTCGCGGAGCTGGCGCGGCGGGCGCGGGTGACGTTGACGGGCGAGGGCGACTCGCACCGGGCCAGGTTCGGGTTGACCGCGCGCGAGGTGGAGATCCTGCGGCTGGTCACGGACGGCCTGGCCAACCGGGAGATCGCCGAACGGCTCTTCATCTCGGTGAAGACGGCGAGCGTGCACGTGTCGAACATCCTCGGCAAGCTCGGCGTGGCCAACCGGGTCGAGGCGGCGGCGACGGCGCACCGGCTGAGGCTGTTCGAATAGGGCTCGTGCCCGATGCCGCGCGGGGCGCCTTAGACCGACCGTTGACGGCATGGAGATCTTGGGGATCGCGGGGAGCCTCCGCGCGCAGTCGTTCAACCGGAGGCTGTTGGCCGCCGCACGGCACGAGCTGCCGGCCGGCGCGCGGTTGGCGTCGTGGGACGGGCTGGCGTCCGTGCCGCCGTTCGACGAGGACGCCGAGGACGGGCCGGTGCCGCCGCCGGTCGCGGCGTTGCGGGAGGCGGTCGCGTCGGCCACCGCGTTGCTGATCGCGACGCCGGAGTACAACGGGTCGGTCCCGGGGCAGTTGAAGAACGCGCTGGACTGGGCGTCCCGGCCGCGCGGCACGGGCGTGCTGACGGGCAAGCCGGTCGCCGTGGTCGGCGCGAGCCCCAGCCCGCACGGCGCGGCGTCGGCGCAGGAGGACCTGCGGAGGGTGCTGACCGCGGCCGGTGCGACGGTGATCGGCGCGCCGGTGGTGGTCGGGCACGCGTTCCGCCGGTTCGACGAGCACGACAGGTTGCTGGACCACGAGCTGCGCGCGGCGCTGGGCGGGGTGCTCGCCGAGCTGGTCGGCCGGGTGGCCGCGTGACCGCCGTCGTGGAGCGCACCCGCTGGAGCGCGGTGTGGGCGGTGTCGTCCGCGATCGTGCTGGGGGCGCTCGACCTCACCGCCGTGGCGGTGGCGTTGCCGGTGCTCGGGGCGGAGCTCGACGCCGGGCCCACGGTCACCCAGTGGGTCCTGCTGGCCTACAACATCCCGTTGATCGCGTTGAGCATCCCGGCCGGCAGGTGGCTGGACCGGGCCGGGCACCTGCCCGCGTTCCTGCTGGCGGTCGGCGGGTTCGGGGCGACCAGCCTGCTGATCGCGCTCGCGCCCAACGCCGCGGTGGTGTTGATCGGACGGGCCTTGCAGGGGGTGTTCAGCGCGTTGATCGGCGCACTGGCCATGCCGGTCATCGCGGCCAACGTGCGCCCGGAACACCGAGCGCGCGCGATGGGGATCGTGCTCACGCTGATCCCGTTGAGCGGCGTGGCCGGACCGGCGTTCGGCGGGGTGCTGACCGACCTGTTCGGCTGGCGGTCCGTCTTCCTGATCAACCTGCCGGTGGTGGCGCTCGCCGTGCTGGTCGGGCGGCGGGGGATCGCGACGGACGGGCGCGGGTTGCCGTGGCCGGGCGCGCGGCTGCTGGTCGAGTCGGCGGTGCTCGGTGCGCGGGTGGTGCGGCTGCCGTCGGTGGCGGCGCCCCTGGTGGCGATGGTGCTGATCGTGATCGGGGCCGGTGCGCTGCACTTCGCCGTGCCCTACGCGTTGGTGGACCTCCCGTCGCGCACGGTCGGGCTGGTGCTGCTGGCGTTCTCGGCGGGGATGGCGGTGCTGTCGCCGGTGGCGGGGGTCATCGCGGACCGGTACGGGTACCGGCTGGTCGCCGTGGTCGGCACGGCGGTGGCCTTGATCGGTACGGTCCTGCTGCTCCAGGCGGGTGACGACCCGTGGGACCTGGCGTGGCGGCTGGCGGTGGTCGGGATCGGGCACGGGCTGTTCGCCGGGCCGAACGCGGCGGCCGTCATGGCGCGGACGCCACCGGAGCTGATGGGCACCTCCGGAGGCGTGACGACGCTGGTCCGCACGGTCGGCTTCTCGGTCGGGCCGGCGTTGGGAGCGGCGCTCGGCGGGTTCCACCAGACCGTCGTGGTGCTGGTCGCGATCACCGCCGCGGGCGTCCTCGCGACGGTCGCGCGGGTCGGGACGACGTGACGGGGTCGTGCTCTCTTCGGGCGCGCGATCTGCCGATCACGTCCTCGGCGAACTAGCCTGAGCTGGGTAGCAACCGGGTCTGGCGGAGATCGGGAGGCGCCCATGAGGATCGCTGACGTGTTGCGCAACAAGGGTTCGGCCGTGGCCACGGTCGAGTCGAGAGCGTCGGTCGCGGAGCTCGTCGCCGCGCTGGCCGAGCACAACGTGGGCGCGATGGTCGTGCTCGGGCCCGGGGGCATCGCCGGGATCGTGTCCGAACGCGACGTCGTGCGGAAGCTGAACGACCGGGGCGGCGAGCTGCTGGCCGCGCCGGTGGCGGAGATCATGACCAGCGAGGTGCTCACCTGCACGCCGCGGGACTCGGTCGACAGCCTCACGGTGTTGATGACCGAGCGGCGCATCCGGCACGTGCCGGTGGTCGACGGCGGTGAGCTGGTCGGCATCGTGAGCATCGGCGACGTGGTGAAGAGCCGGATCAACCAGTTGCAGGAAGACCACGACCAGCTGACCGCGTACATCGTGCAGGGGTAGCCACCGGCCGCGCGGGCGTCCCCGGGTGTCCGCGCGGCCGCGTCGTCAGCTGTCGCGCCCGCGGTGGTAGTGCCGGCTGACCCTGGCCCGGTTGCCGCACGAGGGCTTGCACCACTCCTGCCGTGGGTGCGCCTTGACGAAGTACCGGATGCACCGGGGCGCGGGGCAGGCGCGCAGGTCGGCCCGCGTGCCGCCGGCCAGAAACTCGATCGCCGCGGTCGCCACCGCCGCCAGCAGGCGGTCGCCCTCGTCGGCCGAGTCCACGTAGCGCAGCCTCGGCTGATCGTCCCACTCCAACCGCGCCGCCCGCGGCGCCCGCGCGGCGGCGTCGTTGACGACCTCCAGCGCGCGTCCGACGTCCATCAGGTGCGGCGTGTCCAGGCGTTCGTCGGCCTGCGCGGCGTGCGCGAACAGCGACCGCACGGCCCAGCGCAGCTCGACCGCCCGCTGCCGCAGCGCCTCGTCCGCCCGCACCCCGGCCCACGCGGTGAAGCCCTCCGGCGTGGCCAGGTCGTCCACGAGCCCGCCGTGCCCGTCGTGCCGGACCGTGCCCGCGAACTCCAGAGCCAGTGCCACCTGGCCGAGTCTAGTGATAGGTTCCCTAACGGACTTGAGCGAATCAACCATTAGGGGGAACGTGTGACGATCCAGGCGAACGCGCTGGACGCCCACCGCAGGCTGGCCGCCGCGATCGAGGACCTGACCGACGAGCAGGTGGCGCAGCCGTCGGCGCTGCCCGGCTGGACCCGTGGCCACGTGCTGGTCCACCTGGCGAACGTCACGGTCGCGCTGGCGGGCCAAGCCGAGCACGAGGGCACGAAGGTCGAGCCCTACCCCGGTGGCCGACCCGCCCGGGACGCCGCGATCGAGGCGGGCGCCGGGCGTTCCGCGGCGGAGCACCGGGCCGCGATCGCCGACGCCGTCGCCCGGCTCACCAAGGCGTGGGACGACGTCCGGGACTGGGACACCCCGGTCTACTACCGCGACGGCACGCTGACCGGCACCGCCTACGGGGTCTGGCGCGAGGTCGAGATCCACCTGCGCGACCTCGACCTCGGCCCCGTCACCTGGTCGCCCGAGTTCTGCGAGCACGCCGTCGACTTCCTGTCCGCCCGCGTGCCCGACGGCGTCCGGCTCACCCTCCAGGCCCCGGAACGCCGGTGGAGGATCGGCGAGGGCGAGGACGTCACCCTGACCGGCTCGCTCACCGACCTGACCGCGTGGCTGGCGGGCCGCGAGCCGGCCGGGACGATCACCGGCGAGGCGCCCGAGCTCAAGCCCTGGCCGTAGCCCGGTCGGGCAGGTCCAGGCCGAACTCCTCGCGCAGCACCGTCTCCCGCTCCCCGGGCGTCAGGGTGCGCTTGACGACCGAGCCGTCCGGGCGCGTCTCGGTCAGCTCGAAGTCCTTGAGGTTGTGGCGGGCGTGGTCGTCGGTGCGCTGCGCCAGCAGTGGGCCGACGAACGAGGACGCCGGGTTCGTGGACATGTAGTAGTTCAGGATCCGGTAGTCGGCGGGCCCGCGCGGGTCCTCGGTGAAGTCGTACAGCGCGAACCAGTCGCCGGCCTGCAACGACCGGAGCGTCCACACGCCGTCGGCGTGGTCGAGCCGGAACGTCCAGTCGCCCTGCCGGGCGGACGCGCCGGCGGTCAGCGGCAGCGGCTCCAGCAGCCCGCCGCCGCCGAAGCCGACGTCGACCAGCCAGCGCCGGTCCACCCGCAGCACGGCGTGCGTGCGGGGGATGTCGCCCGTGCGGCCGAGCAGCACGCGGCCGGTCAGCCCGGTCACCTCGTAGCCGAGCCGGTCGAGCACGGCGGCGAACAGCAGGTTCTGCTCGAAGCAGTACCCGCCGCGCCGCCGTGCGACCAGCTTGCCCTGCAACGACGGCACGTCCAGCGCGATCGGCACGCCGTCGCGCACGTCGGCGTTCTCGAAGCTGATGGCCGCCAGGTGCGCGCGGTGCAGGCCGCGCAGCGTGCTCGCCCGGTCGGCGGCGGGGTCGGGGGTGAAGGCGACGCGGTCGAGGTACGCGTCGAGGTCGAGGAGTTCGCCATTCCACACCGGGCCAGGATGTCAGCCACGACACCGGTCCTGTCACGCTTCGGCCGCGCACGTCGTCCGAGGTGCATGAGCTTCCTCCGGATCGGACTGTGGTTCCTGGCCGCCGTGCAGGCGGGCGTCGGCGGCTGGGCGTTGCTCTCGCCGCAGGGCTTCTACGACGGCTTCCCGGCGCCCGGCCACCACTGGGTGGCGATGTTCCCGCCGTTCAACGAGCACCTGCTGCGCGACTTCGGCAGCCTCAACCTGGCGCTCGCGGTCGCGTTGGCGTTCGCCGCGGCCAACCTGCTCCTGGCCCGCGCCGTCCTGGTGTCCTACCTGGTGTTCGCCGTGCCGCACCTCGTCTTCCACCTGGGGCACCTCGACGACATGCCGGTGGTCGACCAGGTCGGCAACGTGGTGACGCTGGCGCTCGCGGTGGTCCTGCCCGTCGTCCTGCTCGTCGTCGACGCCCGACGCCCGGCCGCTGCTCCGCGACCGCAGGGCGGCTAAGTTCGAGTGATGCTGCACGAGATCGCCGAAGCCACCAGGGGCTTCCTCGACCTGCTCGACGACGGGCAGCGGGCGGTGGCGGTCCGGGACGTGGCCGACGACGACCTGCGCACGCGTTGGGCGTACACGCCGGGGCAGCGGCCGGGCCTCGGCTACGGCGACCTGGCCCGTGACCAGCGCAAAGCCGTGCACCGGCTGCTGTCGTGCGTGCTCAGCCCGCACGCCTACGCGCAGACCACGGCGATCATGGCGCTGGAGGACGTGCTCGACGACCGCGAAGGCGGCACCCGCGACCGGCACCAGGGCGACTACTGGACCGTGCTGCTCGGCGAGCCCGGCGACGAGCCGTGGGGCTGGCGGGTCGAGGGCCACCACCTGTCGGTGAGCGTGGTCGTGGCCGACGGGCGCGTGTCGGCGACGCCGTTCTTCCTCGGCGCGCACCCGGCCCGCACCACGTACCGGGGCCGCACGGTGCTCCAACCGCTGCGGCTGGAAGAGGAGCTGGCGCGCGAGCTGCTGGACCGGATGGGTCGCACGGCACGCGGGTTGGCCGTGGTCTCCGACACGCCGCCGCCGGACCTGAAGACCGGCAACGCGCGCCGGGTCGGCGACCTCGACCCCGTCGGCGTCACGCCCGCCCAGCTCGACCGCGCCTCACGCGGGCTCCTCGTCGGGCTGGTGCGGTACTACCTCGACCGGCTCACCGGTGACCTGGCCGACGAGGAGTTCGACGCGCTGGACCCCGACCGGCTGCACTTCTCGTGGGAGGGGTCGGACAAGCGCGGTGCGGGGCACTACTACCGGATCCAGGGGCCGGACCTGCTGATCGAGTACGACAACACGGACAACGACGCCAACCACGCGCACACGGTGTGGCGACGGCGGTCCGGCGACTTCGGCGAGGACCTGCTCGCGGCCCACCGCGCCTCGGTGAGGCACCCGTGACCCCAGAAGGAATGACTCCAGAAGAGGCGATCGCCGAGCAGGAGCGGCTGCGGCCCTCGGTGTCGACGGTGACCGATCCCGGGCTGGTGGTGCGGCACGTCGCCGGGCTCGACGTGTCCTACGCCGACGACGAACGGCTGGCGGCGGCGGTCGTGGTGCTGGACGCGGAGTCGTTGCGGACCGTGGACTCCGTCGTGGTGACGGGCAAGGCGGACTTCCCGTACGTGCCGGGGCTGTTCGCGTTCCGGGAGCTGCCGTCGTTGCTGGAGGCGGTGGGGAAGCTGACCGTGACGCCGGACCTGCTGGTGTGCGACGGGCAGGGGTTGGCGCACCCGCGGCGGTTCGGGCTGGCCTGCCACCTCGGGGTGGTGACCGGCCTGCCGAGTGTCGGCGTGGCCAAGACGCCGATGGGCCGGTTCGAGATGCCGGACGACGCGCGCGGCGCGCACACCGACCTCGTGGACGACGGGGAGGTCGTGGGACGGGCGTTGCGGACGCGGGACGGGGTGAAGCCGGTGTTCGTGTCCGTGGGTCACCGCATCGACCTCGACCGGGCGTGCGCCGAGGTGCTGCGGCTGTGCGTGACGCGGCTGCCGGAGACGACCCGGCGCGCGGACGCGCTGGGCCGGGCTCAGCTCAGGTAGGCCAGCTCCGGGTGCCGGCGGACGTAGGTGTCCAGCAGGCTCCTGGCGGTGGCGACCGAGTCGACCAGCGGGTGCAGGGCGAACGCCTTGAGCGCGGCCGGGCGCGTGCCCTCCATGATCAGCCGGTCCACGGCCTTGACCGACGTGACGAGGCCCGCCGCGTGGTCGGGCAGCGGGCTCACCGGCAGTGGACGCGCGCCCGCGGCGTCCACTTCGCACGGCACCTCGACGATCGCGTCGTCGTCCACTGTGGACAAGGTGGAGTTGTTGGGCACGTTGAGGATCAGCGTGGCGGTCTCGTTGTCCGCGATGGCGCGCATGAGCGCCATGGCCACGTGTTCGTAGCCACCGCCTTCGAGGCTGTCGCGCTCCCGTTCCTGAGCCATGTACGTCGCTTCACGCTCCAGCCGCGTGGTCTCCCAGTCCACGTCGCCGTCGTAGAAGCGTTTTTGTTGGTCGAGCAGGAACGCGCCTCGGTTGTCGCCCAACGCCTCACGCGTCGAGTAGTAGTAGTGCAGGTACTCGTTGGGGATCACGCCCAACGCGCGCAGCCACTCCGCGCCGAAGAGCCGGCCTTCCTCGAACCCCGCCAACGCCTCGTCGTCGTCCAGCAGGGTGGGCAGCAGGTTCTCCGTGCCCAGGTAGACGCCCTGCAGCCAGCCGAGGTGGTTCAGGCCCGCGTAGTCGAACGTCGGGTTCTCCAGGTCGAGCGCCTTGGCGACGCGGCGGCACAGGCCCAGCGGCGAGTCGCAGATGCCGATCACCCGTTCGCCCAGGTGGCGGGCCATGGTCTCGGTGATCAGCCCGGCCGGGTTGGTGAAGTTGACGACCCACGCGTGCGGCGCGAGCTCGGCGATGCGCCGGGCGATCGCGTCCGCCGCCGGCACGGTGCGCAGGCCGTACGCGATGCCGCCCGCGCCGACGGTCTCCTGCCCGAGGACGCCGTGCGCGTGCGCCACCTCCTCGTCGATCGCGCGTCCGGCCAGGCCGCCGACCCGGATCGCGGAGAACACGAAGTCCGCGCCGCGCAGCGCCTCGTCCAGGTCCGTGGTGGCGGTGACCGGCGGGCCGTCGCGCAGCACGTGGCGGATCGCGTTCAACCGGTGCGCGTCCACGTCGTGCAGCACGAGTTCGGTGATGTGCTCGTCCAGTGCCTTGTGCACGAGCGGCACGCGGAAGCCGCCGCCGCCCAGGATGACCAGCCTCATGCGTCCCATCCTGCCCCGGCGAGCAGCGCCACGAAGGCCGAGGCGAGCGGATCGGGCGTTTTGTGCCCGTACGCGACCAGCGTCCGCCGCACCGGGGGATCGGTGCGCAGGACCGTGCCGTCGAACGTCTCCGGCACGATGTTGCGCGGCACGAGCGCGGGCCCGAGCCCGGACGCGGCCAGCACGGGCGCCGCGGCGGTCTGCTCGGTGCGCACGGCCGCGCCCGGCTGGAAGCCGCGGTCCGCGCACGCCGCGTCGACCAGGTCCGCCAGGCCGTTGCCCGGCGCGTAGTGCACCCACCCGACGTCGGCGAGCTCGCGCAGGTCGATCGGCTCGCGGTGGTGCGTGTCGGGCGGCAGGACGATCACGAACTCCTCCACGCCGAGCCGCTGCGTGAAGCCGACCCAGTTCACCGGCTCGGGGCCGAGGGCGATGTCGGCCTGCCCGTCGGCCATCGCCTCCCGCAGCTCGTCGGCGTGGCGGTGCTCGAACAGGCGGATCCGGACGTCCGGGTGCTCGGCGCGCCAACGCCGGAGCACGACCGGCAGCACGCCGAGGGTGAGCGAGTAGAGCGTGGCCACGCGCAGTTCACCGCACTCCACGCCCGCCGTGCGTCGTGCGGCGGTGAGCGCGCGCTCCGCCTCGTCCAAGGCGGCACGGGCGTGGGGCAGCCAGGCGCGACCGGCGGGCGTGAGGCGGACGGCGCGGGGCAGCCGGTCGAGCAGCCGGGCGCCCACGGCCCGTTCGAGGGCCAGGATCTGGTGGGAGAGGGCGGGCTGGGTGACGTGCAGCAACTCGGCGGCGCGGGTGAAGGAGCCCTCGTCCACGACCGTGATCAGGTACTCGAACTGCCGCAACGTCATGACTTCAGCTTATGCGTTCCAGAAAGAACATGCCTTGGACTTATGAGGCCCGGTCATCCCATGATTGGTCCATGGCATTGACCGAACAGGCCCGCGCGGTGCTGGACAAGATCGCGGGCGCGCCACCGCTGGAGGAGCTGACCGTCTCCGAGGCACGCCGGGCGCAGTGGGGGTTCGTCGCGTTCCAGGGCCCGCGGGAGCCGGTCGCGCGCGTCGCGCACCTCTTCGTGCCCGGACCGACGGCCGACCTGCCCGCGCGGATCTACTACCCCGAGGGCGACGGGCCGTTCCCGGCGATCGTGTTCCTGCACGGCAGCGGCTGGGTGACGTGCAACCTCGACCTCTACGACGTGGCGCTGCGCGCGCTGGCCAACGCCACCGGGCACGCGGTGTTCGCGGTGAACTACCAGAAGGCGCCGGAGCACCCGTTCCCCGTGCCGCTGGACGACTCGTACGCGGCCACGGCGTGGCTGTTCGAGCACGCGGCGTCGGTGGACGTCGACCCGGCGCGGATCGGGGTCATGGGCGACAGCGCGGGCGGCAACCTCGCCGCCGCCGTGGCCCTGAAGGCCCGCGGCGCGCTCGACCTCGCGTTCCAGGTGCTGGTGGTGCCGGCGCTGGACGTCGACTTCACCACCCGGTCCTACGCGGAGCACGCGACGGGCTATGGGCTGTCGACCGCGACGATGCGGTGGTTCTGGTCGCACTACCTCGGTTCGACCCCCGTCTCCGAGCTCGCCGCGCCGTTGCGCGCGTCGGTGGACGGGCTGCCGCCCGCGTTCGTGGCCATCGCCGGGCACGACCCCGTGCGCGACGACGGCGAGCGGTACGCCGCCCGGTTGGCGGCGGCCGGCGTGCCGGTGCGGTTGCGGGAGTTCGAGGGCACGATCCACCCGTTCGTGCTGATGGACGGCGAGCTCGACGAGTACCGCGTGCTGCTGGGCGAACTGCGGACCTGGCTCGGTGCCCGGTGATGCCGCCCGCATTGCTCGCGCTGGCCGTCGGCGCGTTCGGCATCGGGACCACGGAGTTCGTGATCGTCGGCCTGTTGCCGCAGGTGGCGGGCGACCTGGGGGTCTCGATCCCGTCCGCCGGGCTGCTCGTGTCCGGCTACGCGCTCAGCGTGGTGGTCGGCGCGCCGCTGATCACGGCGGGCGGGTCGCGGCTGCCGCGCAAGCAGCTGCTGGTCGGCCTGATGGCGTTGTTCGTCCTGGGCAACCTGGTGTGCGCGGTGGCCGACGACTACGCGGTGCTGATGGTGGGCCGGGTCGTCGCCGCGCTGTGCCACGGCGCGTTCTTCGGCGTCGGGTCGGTGGTCGCGGCCGGGTTGGTCGCGCCGCAGCGGCGGGCGCGGGCGATCGCGATGATGTTCACTGGGCTGACCGTGGCGAACGTGCTCGGCGTGCCGGCGGGCACGGCGCTGGGCCAGGAGTTCGGGTGGCGGTCGACGTTCTGGGCGGTGACCGCGCTGGGCGTGCTCGGGCTGGTGGGGATCGTGGCGCTGGTGCCGCCGCAGCCCGCGTCGACCGGGCTGCGCGGCGAGCTGGCGGTGTTCCGGCGGCCGGGCGTGTGGCTGGCCCTGGTCACGACGGCGCTCGGGTTCGGCGCGGTGTTCGCGTCGTTCACCTACGTCGCGCCGATGATGACGGAGGTGGCGGGGTTCTCGCCGGGCGCGGTGACGTGGCTGCTGGTGCTGTTCGGGGTGGGGCTGTTCGTGGGGAACGTGGTGGGCGGGCGTGCGGCGGACCGTCGTCTGATGCCGAGCCTGTACGCGTTCCTGGGCGCGTTGGCGGTGGTGTTGGCGGTGTTCGCGTTCACCGCGCAGTGGGCCGTGCCGGCGGCGATCACGATCGCGGTGTTCGGCGTGTTCGGGTTCGCGACCGTGGCGCCGTTGCAGGCCAGGGTGTTGGAGCAGGCGTCGGGCGCGCCCGCGCTGGCGTCGGCGGCGAACATCGCCGCGTTCAACCTCGGCAACGCGGCGGGCGCGTGGCTGGGCGGCGCGGCGATCGACGCCGGGTTCGGCTACACCGCGCCCAACTGGGTGGGCGCGGCGCTGGCGCTGGCCGGTCTCGGGGTCGCGGTGGCGAGCGGTGTCAGTGACCGAGCGCGTCGATCTCGGCCAGCAGTGACCGCTTGAGGTCCTCGGAGGCGAAACTGGCCCGCACCCCGGTGCGGGCCAGTTCGGCGAGCTCGCCGCGGCCCAGGCCGAACACCTCGTGGCACAGCAGGTACTCGCGGTCCAGGTCGGTGTGGAACATGCCGGGGTCGTCCGTGGCCAGGGTGACCGGCACGCCCGCGTCGAGCAGCCTCGGCAACGGGTGGTCCTCCAGGTCCTTGACGGCGCCCGTGCGGAGGTTCGAGGTCGGGCAGACCTCCAGGGTGATCCGCTCGTCGGCCAGCCGGCGCAGCAGCTCGGGGTCGCGCGCCGCGTTGACGCCGTGGCCGATCCGCTCGGCGTGCAGCTCGTCCAGCGCTTCCCGGACCTGGTCCGGGCCGGTGGTCTCGCCCGCGTGCGGCACGCAGTGCAGGCCCGCGTCCCGGGCGACGGTGAACGCCTCGCGGAACGCCCGCCGGGGCGCGTCCGCCTCGAACCCGCCGAGCCCGAAGCCGACGGTGCCCGGCGGCCGGTGCGTGACGGCGTACTTCGCGCTGGTCAGGCCGAAGTCCCGGTCCCACAGGCCGGGGATGTCGAACACCCACGCCAGCTCGACGCCGTGCTCGGCCAACGCCTGCTCGCGGCTGGTGGTCAGCGCCTCGTCCAGCTCCTCCGGCGCGATGCCCGCGCGCAGGTGGCTGGTCGCGCTCACGGTCACCTCGGCGTAGCGGACGTTGCGCTGCGCCTGCTCCTCGGCCAGGCCCAGCACCAGCGCGGCGACGTCGTCGCCCGTGGTGACCAGGTCGTTCACCGCGGCGTAGACGTCGATGAAGTGGCCGAAGCCGGTGAACTCGTAGAACCGGAGCAGCTCCGGCTCGTCGGTCGGGACGCCGTGCCCGGCGTGCCGGCGGGCGAGGGTGAGGACGGTGGCGGGGGAGGCTGACCCGACGAGGTGGACGTGCAACTCCACTTTGGGCAGCGCGGCGATGAAGTCAAGCATGGCCCGGGGGAGTCTGCACAGGTCTCCGGCGCTGGTCAAGGGGCCGTTCGTCGGGTCTTCGATTGATGTCCACTGTGGACTTCCGGAACCCTTGACAGGGGTTGGGGCGCGGGGGAGGGTCACCGGCAAACCTGTCCTACACATGATGGGGGTTCGGTCGTGAAGGGTGCACGGAGAGCCGCGGTGCTCGCCGCTCTGGTGACGTTGCCGCTGGGGCTGACGCCCGCGGTGGCCGGCGCCGTCGCGGAAGGCCCGGTGTTCGTCGGTGGCGAGGCGCAACCCGTCTTCGACCCGAAGGACGTGGTCCGCGAGAGCGTCTGGGTGCGCGCGCCGGTCGACAGCGACCGCGACGGCCAGGACGACGAGGTCTACACCGAGGTGGTGCGCCAGAAGGCCACCGACCGCGGGCTGAAGGTGCCGGTGGTGTTCTTCAACAGCCCGTACTTCTCCGGCGGCAACGACGTGGCCAACCACGACGTGGACGTGGAGCTGTACGTGCCGAACCGGCGCGGCGGGTACGACAAGCGGGACGGTTCGCTGCTCAAGGCCGAGGCGGACGAGCGGATCACCGCCGCCGTCGGGCCCAACCCGGCGCCGATCCGGTCCGGCCGCTACGAGGACTACTTCGTCTCGCGCGGCTTCGCCATGGTGTACGCCGAGTCGCTCGGCACCGGCAAGTCGACCGGCTGCCCCACCTCGGGCGGCCACAACGAGACCGTGGGCTCGAAGTCCGTGGTCGACTGGCTCAACGGCCGCACCACCGCGCGTGACGCGGCGGGGGCGCCGGTCATGGCGGGCTGGACCACCGGCAAGGTCGCGATGATGGGCGTGTCCTACAACGGCACCCTGCCCAACGCCGTGGCGGCCACCGGGGTCGAGGGCCTGGAGGCCATCGTGCCCATCGCGGCCATCTCGAGCTGGTACGACTACTACCGGGCCGACGGCGCGGTGGTCGCGCCCGGCACGTTCCAGGGCGAGGACCTGGACGTGCTCGCGGAGTACGTCTACACGCGCGAGGACCGGGAGGTCTGCAAGCCGGTCATCGCCGACGTGGCGGCCCGGCAGGACCGCGTGACCGGCGACTACAGCGAGTTCTGGGACGAGCGCAACTACGTCAAGGACGCGTCGAAGGTGCGGGCCGCGGTCCTGGCCGTGCACGGGCTGAGCGACTGGAACGTCAAGGTCAAGCACGTCGCGCAGTGGTACGACGCGCTGCGGCGGCACGGCGTGGAGCACAAGATCTGGCTGCACCAGTCCGGGCACACCGACCCGGACACGCTGCGGTCGGTCGAGTGGCGGCGCACGATCAACCGCTGGTTCAGCCACTACCTGTACGGCGTCGACAACGGCATCGAGCGCGAGCCCAAGGCGACGATCCAGCGCGAGGACAAGACCACGTGGGTGGACGAGGCCGACTGGCCCGCTCCCGGCACGTCGACCGCCCGGGTGTACCCGTGGGCGGGCGGCACGGCCAAGGGCGCGCTGCGGTTCGCGTCCGTGCCCGGCAACGCGGTGGTCGAGACGTTGCGCGACGACTCGTCCAAGCTCGCCGAGGACCTGATCGACCTGCCCACCTCCGGCAACCGACTGTCGTACACGACGGGGCCGACCTCCACGCCGCTCCGGTTCTCCGGCGTGGCCCGGGTCGACCTGGCGATCTCGTTCGACCGGCCGGCGGCCAACGTGACCGCGCTGCTGGTGGACCGGGCGCCGGACGGCACGTCGCACGTGATCACGCGCGGGTGGACCGACCCGCAGAACCGGGTGTCGCCGTCGCGGACCAAGCCGATCGAGCCGGGCAAGCAGTACCGGGTCGAGGTCGAGCTGGAGCCGAACGACTACGTGGTCCCGTCTGGTCACCGCGTCGAGTTCGTGCTGATCTCTTCTGACCACGACTACACGCTGCGGCCGGACCCGGGCGCGGGGCTGTCGATCGACCTGACGTCGACGGTCGTGGAACTCCCCGTGGTCGGGGGCCTCGCCGCGTTGCGCCGATCGGTTGGTTAGAAAGTAATTTACGTAGCGTCTACTTGGAAAGTCTTCCACTAACAGGTGCGGCTGTGGTCGGATCGGCGCGACAGTCGTCAAGGAGGTGGCAGATGAGCCGAACCCGACGCGCTTGGGCCACGGCACTGGTGGGGGGGGGGGGGGGGGGGGGGGGGGGAGAGGGGGGGGGGGGGGGGGGGGGGGGGGGGGGGGGGGGGGCTGTGGGGCAACAGGGGTGTTGGTGCAGACAAG
>NZ_JBVJVK010000004.1:223066-226297 GCF_055603705.1 Actinosynnema sp. NPDC037264
TGGAGGATGAGCCAACCCCGCTGCCTTTGGCCCAGGACGTGTGTGGCTCCGTTGGTCGGCCTCGTCCTCACGCAGGGCGAGGCCGCCGCGGCGCCGGGGTTCCAGATGCCGTTCCCGTGCAACCAGGTCTGGTCGGGCCAGACCCGGACCAGTCACAGCCCGGCCAACGCCGTGGACTTCAACCGCACCGACGACGCAGGCGATCCCGTGGTGGCGTCGGCGGCGGGCACGGTGACGCGGGTGGAGAACGAGGGCAGCACCAGCTACGGCCGGTGGATCGAGATCGGTCACGGCGGTGGCTGGCGCACCCGGTACGCGCACCTGTCCGTGCAGCGGGTGAGCGTCGGCCAGACCGTGTCGAGGGGTCAGCGCATCGGCGACGTCGGCTCGACCGGCGGTTCGACCGGCCCGCACCTGCACTTCGAGCAGCGGCTCGACGGCGTGGCGCAGAGGATCGTCTTCAACGGCTCGCAGATCCTCTACTGGGGCACGCGCAACTACACCAGTCGCAACTGCTGAGTGGGCGATCGGGTGCTGCTCCGTTCGGTTGGTTAGGAACTAATTCACCAACTCAACACATGGTAAGTCTTCCACTTAGACGGTCGGGCGTGGTCGGATGATCACCCTTAGTCGTCAAGGAGGTGGCAGATGAGCCGACGTGTGTTCGTCACGGCCTTGGTGGCGCCGCTGATCGGCCTCGTCCTCACGCAGGGCGAGGCCGCGGCGGCGCCGACCTTCCAGATGCCGTTCCCGTGCAACCAGGTGTGGGAGGGTCAGACCCGCACCAACCACAGCCCCGCGAACTCGGTCGACTTCAACCGGGCGAACGACGACGGCGACCCGGTGGTCGCGTCGGCGGCGGGCAGCGTCACGCGGGTCGCGAACGAGGGCAGCACGAGCTACGGCCGGTGGGTCGAGATCGACCACGGCGGTGGCTGGCGCACCCGGTACGCGCACCTGTCCGCGCAGAGCGTGTCCGTCGGCCAGTCCGTGCGGATCGGCCAGCGGATCGGCAACGTGGGCACGACCGGCGGGTCGACCGGGCCGCACCTGCACTACGAGCAGAGGCTCAACGGCGTCGACCAGAAGATCAAGTTCAACGGGACGCAGATCTACTACTGGGGCACGCGCAGCTACACCAGCCGCAACTCGTGCAGCACCAGCGGGGTGACCGGCACCGTCGGCACCGACAGCGGCGCGTCCGTGACCATCAGGTCCGGTCCCGGCACCCAGTACGCGGCCGTCGGCTCGGTCGCGAACGGCGCCACGGTGACGATCAGCTGCCAGGCGCGGGGCGAGACGATCACCGGCAAGTACGGCACCACCAACCTGTGGGACAAGATCGGGTCGGGGTACATCTCCGATGCCTACGTGTACACAGGTTCGGACGGTCAAGTAGCACCGGACTGCTGAGTTCCCGCAGGTCGCCGGGCCGCTCCCAGTTCGGTGGGAGCGGCCTTTCGCGAGTTGTCCACAGATCGGCGATCGCCGCCGGCCCCCCGGACCGCCCTGGTCCACTGTCGTACCCATGACGAAGCTGCTGCCCCCGACCCGCCTGCGCGACCCGGGCGACCTGATCGCCGCCGTGCCGCACCTGCTGGGCTTCCACCCGTCCGACTCGGTCGTCGTGCTGGTGGTGCGCGACCACGACGTGACCATGACGCTGCGCGCCGACCTGCCGCCCGCCGGCGTGCCGCACCGCCTGGCCGACCGGCTCATCGCGCCGCTGGCCGGGTGCCGGGGCGCCGACGCGGTGCTCGTCGTGATCGGCGGCGGTTCGAGCGACCCGCCCGAGGACCTGCCGCACGACGCGGTGGTGGACGAGCTGGACGACGCCCTCCACGCCGCCGACGTGCCGCTCCTGCTGGCCGTGTGGACGCGTGCGACGGCGAAGGGCGAGCGCTGGTTCGACTACCACGACGTGGGCACCTCGGGCACCGTGCCGGACCCGTCGAGCACGGCGTTCGCCGCAGCGTCGGCGGCGGAGGGCCACGTCACCTACGCCAGCCGTGCGGCGATGGGCGACGTCCTGACCCCGGACCCGCCGGGCGCCCTGTCCCGCCGATCGACCCTCCTCAACCGCCTGTCCGCCGACCACCCACCACCGGACGACGAGACCGTGCCCCGACGCGACCGCGAGCTGATCCACGCCGAGGTGCTGCGTGCGGCCACCCGCAAGCGCCCGTTGACCGACGAAGAGGTGGCCGACCTCGCCCACGCCCTGTCGAACCCGCTGACCAGGGACGCGAGCCTGGCCTACTGCGTCGGCGAGCACGCCGGCAGCGCCGAAGTGCTGTGGACCGAGCTGACCAGGGCGAGCCCCGCGCCGGAGCGGGCGGAATCGGCCACCCTCCTGGCCTTCTCGGCGTACATCCGGGGCAACGGCACCCTGGCCCTGCTCGCCCTGGACCGCGCCGAAGAAGCCAACCCCGACCACCGCCTGACCGAACTGCTCCGCGCGGCCCTGCACGGAGGCCTACCCCCAACCCAGATCCGCCACCTGGCAGAACGAGTCGCCGCCACCGACTGGACCACCCCACCCACCAACCTCACCCACCCTGAACCCAGGCCCACCTCACCCTGAGCCCAGCCCACCTCCTCATCCACCGGCCCGCCCCCGCCCACATACCGCGGCCCTGCCGACGACTGCCGCGCGCCAGTCAGCCGGGCCAGCGGGCGAGCAGGCGGGCGGGCGGCGGGCAGGCGGCACATCATCGACGTCGCGACTACACGATCGGGGGTACCGACACGAAGAACCTTCTCCACCACCACCGCACCGCACCGCACCGCACCCGCACGGGCACGGCACCGCCACCGCACGGCACGGGCACGGGCACGGGCACCACGGCACCGCCACCGCAGGGCACAGCACGGGCACGGCACCGGGACCGGCACCGGCGTCGCCATCGCACCCGGCACCGGCAGCGACACCGTTACTGATGCCGGCTGCTCGGCTGGCGACGCGTTGGTCTCGCGCTGGTCCAGCGCTGGTCTCGCCCACCTCGGCAAGGGCCGGCGGGTCGGTGCGGAACAGGGTTCGATCAACCCGCCCTGCCTTGCCGTCCGACACCGCCGTCCGACACCGCCGTCCGACACCGCCGTCCGACACCGCCGTCCGACACCGCCGTCCGACA
Organism: Actinosynnema sp. NPDC037264; assembly: GCF_055603705.1. NCBI lineage: Bacteria > Bacillati > Actinomycetota > Actinomycetes > Pseudonocardiales > Pseudonocardiaceae > Actinosynnema > Actinosynnema sp. NPDC037264. The sequence continues at coordinate 226,201 of NZ_JBVJVK010000004.1, forward strand.
CCGCCGTCCGACACCGCCGTCCGACACCGCCGTCCGACACCGCCGTCCGACACCGCCGTCCGACACCGCCGTCCGACACCGCCGTCCGACACCGCCG
>NZ_JBVJVK010000004.1:226395-340976 GCF_055603705.1 Actinosynnema sp. NPDC037264
CCGCCGTCCGACACCGCCGTCCGACACCGCCGTCCGACACCGCCGTCCGACACCGCCGTCCGACACCGCCGTCCGACACCGCCGTCCGACACCGCCGCGGGCGGTGTTACGGCTGGAAGTACTCCGACATCAGGTGGCTGACCCAGGCCGGCTGCCTGACGTCCGCCGGGAGGAACTCCGTCATCGTCGGCTTCAGGTCGATGACGGGGGTGCCGGAGACCGCGTCGAGGCCCACCACCGTCAGTTCACGGCCGTGCACGGACTCGATGGCGCAGCACGTCACCCCGATGCGGTTCGGCCGGCGCGGGCCGCGGCCCGCGAAGATCCCGACGGGCGGGAGGTCCGGGCGGCCGCGGTAGGGGCGGGGTTCGCGGAAGTCGTCGCTCTCCGGGAACTGGTCGAAGACGAAGAGGACCTCCACGTGCGAGAAACCCTCCAAGCCTTGGAGGCACGCCTCGCCGAAGCGCTCGTCGACGGTGATCGTGCTGCGGACGGCACCCCAGTTGTCCGTGTGCTGCACGTCCGTCCGGTCGTTCCGGACGGTACCGATCGGTGTGACTTCGAAGCTCGGCATGGCAGGGGTTCTCTCTTCGGTCAGCGTTGCCTGGAGGGGGGATGACTGCGAGCTGTGCTGCGGCCTGGTGCGCGCCGGCGGGCTCGGCGCACCCGCGTGGCCAAGCCGCGTCACTGCTCCCACGCCCTCGGCGGACCCGCTGCGGACACCGGCGACGAACCGCGCGCACCGCAGCCGCGCGCACTACCCCGCCGTGCCCGCCGCCCGGTCGGTGACGTCACCACCCGGCTCCCCGGCCGACTGTCGCGGGCGCGGAGAACCGGGGCGCTCACCCGAGAGGTGGGCAACACGGCGGTGAGGCGAGTACGACTAGACGAGTTCCGGCCGTTCCCAGGGCTCGCCGAGCACGTGCTCCGCCAAGAACGCGAAGACCGTCTCGTACCAGACCTTGGCGTTGCCGGGCGTCAGGATCCAGTGGTTCTCGCTCGGGAAGTACAGGAACTTCGCCGGCACGCCGTGCCGCACGAGGTCGAAGTACAGCCGTTGCCCCTCGCCGATCGGCACCCGGTAGTCCTTGTCACCGTGGATCACCAGCATCGGCGTCTTCACGTCCGCCACCCGCAGGTGCGGCGAGTTCGCCCGCACGGTGTCCTGCTGCCGCAGCGGGTCGCCCATCTCGCGGATCCAGTAGTACGAGTCGTCGGTGGTCCCGGTGAACGCGTCCAGGTGCCACAACGACGCGTGCGTCACGATCGCCTTGAACCGGTCGGTCTGCGTGGCGATCCAGTTCGCCATGTACCCGCCGAACGACCCGCCCATGGCGGCCGTCCGCGAGTCGTCGACGTCGTCCCGCCGCACCGCCACGTCGGTGATCGCCATCAGGTCCGTGTACGGCTTGTCGCCCCACGAAGCCCACCCGGCGCGCACGAAGTCGTACCCGTACCCGGTCGACAGCGCCGGGTCCGGCAGCAGCACGGCGTAGCCCCGCGCCGCCATCAGCCACGGGTTCCAGCGCCAGCTCCACCCGCTCCAGCTCATCACCGGACCGCCGTGCACCCACAGCAGCAACGGCGCCGGCTGCGACGCCGACGCGCCGCGAGGCAGCACCAGCCACGCCCGCACCGTCCGGCCGCCCTCGACCACCGTCTCGACCTCGGTCAACGTCCCCGGCACCGACTCCACCGCACCGGGCGCCGGCAGCGGCACGGCCACCTGGTCCACACCGGACGCCGACAGCCGCACGGGCTGCGGCGGGTGGTCCCACGCGCTGCGCAACGCGTACACAGTCGCGCCGTCCGGGCTGACCCGCACGTCGGTGTAAGCACCGGACGCGGTCAGCTTCACCACCGAGCCGGACGCCAGGTCGAGCTTCCAGATCGGCTGGTGGCCCCGGTGGCTGCTGATGAAGTACACCGCGTCACCGGCCGGGCTCACCACCGGGTGGTCGGGCTCCTCGGCGAAGTCCGCGGCCAACTCCTCGACCGACCCCGACTCCAGGTCGATGCGCACCAGCGTGTTCGTCCACGGTCGGTCCGCCGTGGAGTCGAACGCGCGCACCGCGATCACGCCCGACGAGTCCGGCAGGAACACCGGCTGCAGGAACGAGTGCCCGTCGAGGTCGGCCAGCACCCGGTCGACCGCACCGTCGGTCGACGACAGCCGCAGCCGCACCCGCTGCCCGTACGACGCGCTCACCGCGACGCCCTCGGTGCGCACGACCCACCGGCCGTCCGGGCTGATCGCGGGCGAGTCGTCCAGCCGCGCCGCGGCGTTGGGCGTCAGGTCCACCAGGTCCGACGACTGGTCGATCGGCTCGCGGTCCACCCCGACCGGCGACGTGGTCGCCAGCAGCCGCGGGAAGCTCGGCCCGAGGTCGGAGTCCCAGTACCGCACCGGGTACGACTCGTGCAGGATCGCGGTCACCCCGGCGTCCTCGCGCGCCTTGCGGTGCTCCTCGTCCTGCTCGCCGAACTCCGCGGTCGGGTGCGCGCCGGCCGCGAGCAGCACCGTGCCCGACTCCCGCGCCACCGCGAACTCCGACACCCCGCCGGCCGGGCGGTACAGCTCACGCGCCTCGCCGACGGGCGGCAGCAGCCACAGCGCCGCCTTGTCCTTCTTGTCGCGGTCGGCCGGCTTGGCCTCCTGGTCGGGCCGCGCGGAGAGGAACAGCAGCGCGCCGTCCGGCGTGAACGCCGGCGCCGACTCGCCCTTCGCGCCGCGGGTCAACCGCCGCGCGGGACGCTCACCGGCCGGGTCGACCTCCCACAGCGCGCCCTGCCACGCCTTGCCGTCCGGCGAGAGCGTCGCCACCACGGTGACCAGCCGCGTGCCGTCCGGTGACAGCGCGAGCGAAGAGATCCGCGGCATCTCCGTGAACGAGGTCAGGTCCCCGAACCCGGCCTCGGTGATCTTGCCTGCCATCACGCCCCCTGTTGTGACCGGGTGAAGTCCCACGCGTCGCGCACGATGCCGGCCAGGTCCACCCGCTCGGGCTTCCAGCCCAGCTCGGTGCGGGCCTTGTCGCTGGAGGCCACGAGCACCGCGGGGTCGCCCGCCCGGCGCGGCGCCACGTCGGCCGGCACCGGGTGGCCGGTCACCTCGCGGCACGCGTCGATGACCTGCTTGACCGAGAAGCCCAACCCGTTGCCCAGGTTGTAGATGCGGTGCTCGCCCTCCGCCGCGTGCTCCAACGCCCGCAGGTGCGCGTCGGCCAGGTCCACGACGTGGATGTAGTCGCGCACGCACGTGCCGTCGTCGGTCGGCCAGTCGTCGCCGTAGACCTGCACCCGCTCACGTCGGCCGGACGCGACCTGCAGCACGATCGGGATCAGGTGCGTCTCCACGCCGTGCCGCTCGCCGAACCGCCCGTACGCGCCCGCCACGTTGAAGTAGCGCAGCGACACGGCGGCCAGGCCGTGCGCGGCGGCGTAGGAGGTGATCGCGTGGTCGATCGCGAGCTTCGTCGCGCCGTAGGTGTTGGTGGGGCGCGTCGGCGCGGTCTCCGCGATCGGCACCTGCTCCGGCTCGCCGTAGGTCGCGGCGGTGGAGGAGAACACCAGTCGCGGCGTGCCGTGCTCGCGCATCGCGTCCAGCAGCCGCAACGACGTCACCACGTTGCCCTGCCAGTACTTCGCGGGGTCCTGCATGGACTCGCCGACCAGCGACTTGGCCGCGAAGTGCAGCACGCCGTCGAAACCCCCGGCGAGCAGGTCGCCGATCGCGTCGTCGATGCCCGCCTCGACCAGCCGCACCCCGTCCGGCACCGCGTCCGCGTGCCCGGTGGACAGGTCGTCCAGCACGACCACCTCGTGGCCGGACTCCACCAGCCTGGCCGCGCAGACGCTGCCCACGTACCCGGCGCCGCCCGTGACGAGCAACTTCACCCTGAATCCCCGCTTTCGACCAGTCCGTCAGTGATCCCGGCCGGCGCCCGCCGAGGGCACGGCCGTGAAAGTCCTCGGTGTCGCCCAACCACGTCCGGCGAACGCGGCGAGCACCCGCCGCACCACCTCGTCGTGCCGCTCGACGGGCACCAGCGCGATCGCCGACCCGCCGAAACCGCCGCCGGTCATCCGCGCGCCCAACGCGCCCGCCGCCTTCGCCGCGTCGACCGCGACGTCCAGCTCGGGCGCGGACACCTTGTAGTCGTCGCGCAGCGACGCGTGGGAGCCGTCCAGCAGCGGTCCCAGCTCCGCCAACCGGCCGGTGCGCAGCAGTTCCACCGCCGCGAGCACCCGCTCGTTCTCGGTCACCACGTGGCGCGCCAGCGGGCGCAGCCGTTCGGGCAACCGGGCCAGCGCGTCGTCCAGCTCGGTCACGTCCACGTCCCGCAGCGCGGGGACCCCCAGGACCGACGCGGCCTCCTCGCAGCCCGCGCGCCGCGCGCCGTAGCCGCCGTCGGTGTGCGAGTGGCTGGCCCGCGTGTCGATGACCAGCACTTCCAGGCCGTGCTCGGCGGCGTCGAACGGCACCTGCTCGGCCTTGAACGACCGCACGTCCAGGAACAGCACGTGCGCCTCGGTGCAGCACAGCGACGCGGTCTGGTCGAGCAGACCGGTGGGCGCGCCGACGAAGTCGTTCTCCGCGCGCTGCACCCAGCGCGCGATCCGCGGCAGGTCGTCGGCCGCGTGCCCGGCCAGCCCGAGCAGCGCCAACGCCACCGCGCACTCCAGGGCGTGCGACGACGACAGGCCCGCCCCCGCCGGCACGTCACCCGCGATCACCAGGTTCGCCCCGCCGGTCAGGCCCTGCTCGCGCAGCACCCACGCCACCCCAGCCGGGTACGCCGCCCAGCCGCCGATCTCGCCGGGCTCCAGGTCGGCGACCGCTGCCGGTGAGGCCTGCTGAACCAGGCCGTCATCACCCACCGTGGCCACGTGCAACTGTCCGTCGTCGCGCGCCGACGCGGCCACCGCGGTCCGGTGGGGCAACGCGAACGGCAGCACGAAGCCGTCGTTGTAGTCGGTGTGCTCCCCGATCAGGTTCACCCGGCCGGGCGCGGACCAGACACCGCTCGGCGCGGCGCCGTGCAGCCGGGTGAACGCGGCGATCGCGCGCCGCGCCGGGCTCACCGGGCCTGCACCAGGACGGCGTGCGCCACCGCCGGGTCCAACTCGGCGACCGTGCCGTTGCCGCGCACCTGGATGACCTTCGCGCCGCCGAGGGAGTCGACCTCGACCGTGCCGCCCGGCACGACGCCGGCCGCCTTCAGCTCGGCCATCAGGTCCTCGTCGAGCTGCACGTGCTCGGCGATCCGGCGCACCTCGACGCGACCGCCGCCGCGCCGGGCCACCTCGTCCACCCGCACCAGGTCCGCCTCGGCGGGCGGGGCGGGCTCGCCGTCGCCCAGCTTGTCCAGCCCGGGGATGGGGTTGCCGTAGGGCGAGGTGGTGGGGTTGCCGAGGAGCTTGACCAGCTTGCGCTCGACGGCCTCGCTCATGACGTGCTCCCAGCGGCACGCCTCGCTGTGCACGTGCTCCCACTCCAGGCCGATGATGTCGACCAGGAGCCGCTCGGCGAGCCGGTGCTTGCGCATGACCGCGATGGCCAGGTTGCGACCCTGCTCGGTCAGCTCCAGGTGGCGGTCGTCCGCCACGATGACCAGACCGTCGCGCTCCATCCGCCCGACCGTCTGGCTGACCGTCGGACCGCTCTGCGCCAGCCGCTCGGCGATCCGCGCGCGCAGAGGCACTACGCCCTCTTCTTCGAGCTCGTAGATCGTGCGGAGGTACATCTCGGTAGTGTCGATGAGCTCGTTCACACCCGCTCCCCTTCGTATGGCGTCAATGCTAGTCGGCCGGTCACGGGTGCAGGATGGTGCCGTGCATCCACTGATCAGCACCGAAGCCCTCGCCTCCGCGCTGGACGGGGCCGAACCACCGGTCGTGCTCGACGTCCGCTGGCGACTGGGCGGACCGCCGGGACGTCAAGACTACGAGGTCGGGCACGTTCCCGGTGCGGTCTACGTCGACCTCGACACCGAGCTGTCCTCGCCGCCCGGCGCCGGTGGCCGCCACCCGCTGCCCGACCCGGCGGCGCTGCAGGCCGTGCTGCGGGCGGCCGGCGTCCGCCGACATCACCCGGTCGTGGCGTACGACGGCGGTGACGGCTCCGTCGCCGCACGTGCCTGGTGGCTGCTGCGGTGGGCGGGTCACCCGGAGGTGGCGGTCCTGGACGGCGGCTTCGCGGCGTGGACCGCCGAGGGCCGTCCCGTCGACGCGCGCCCGCCGGCGCCCGCTCCCGGCGACATCGAGGTGCGGCCCGGCGGCATGCCCGTGCTGGACGCGGACGAGGCCGCCGCGTTCACCGGCTCGGGCGTCCTGCTCGACGCCCGCGCCCCCGAGCGCTACCGGGGCGAGACCGAGCCGGTCGACCCGCGCGCCGGGCACATCCCGGGCGCGCTGAACGCGCCGACCTCGGGCCACACCTCCGCCGGCCGCTGGCTGCCCGCCGCCGCGCTGGCCGAGCGCTTCGAGGCCATCGGCGTCACCACCGACCGCCCGGTCGCGGCCTACTGCGGGTCCGGCGTCACGGCGTCGTCCGTGGTCCTGGCCCTGGAAGTGGCCGGCATCACCAAGCCCGACGCGCCCGCGCCGCTCTACGCGGGCTCGTGGTCCCAGTGGTCGTCTGACCCATCCCGACCGGCCGCCACGGGCTCCGCCTGATCACTGCCGCTACGCAGACCACCACCCCGCGAGGTCGCGTCGACCGTTCGCGACTCATTTTCCGGCGATCACGCTTTTCGATCGTCGGAAAATCAGGCGCGAACGGTCGACTTCCAGGCGACCTCGCCCGCCGTCTGCGGAGCAGCGGCAATCCAACTCAAGCGTTGGGGATCTTCTCGAAGCCCTTGGTGGCGAGCTTGAGCGCGATCTCGCACGGATCGATCTCGTCGATCGGCGTCACGGTGGCCTGGAACGCGGGGGTGATCTCGTCCGGGTCGTCGGTCAGCATGACCAGCACCGTGCAGTCGCCGCCCTTCTCCTTCACCTCGTACGCGGTGTTGCCGCCGACCTCGATGGTCCGCGCCTCGCCCTCGTACTCGGCGAACGTGACCATGAACAGCACGACCGAGAACGGGTCCTCCGTGCTCTGCACGCAGCCCTTCTCGCCGCCCTTCGACGCGCCGACGGCGGCGGCCACGTCCTCGGGCGTGAGGATGTCGCAGTCCTCGTAGCCCTCGGTCTTCTTCTTCGTCGTGATCTTCACGTCGCCGGACGGCTTCTCGGCCTCGGTGCTCTTCGGCGAGCCGGCCTTGCTGGTCGTCTTGGGTGAGGACGTCTTGGTCGACGACGGCTTGCCGGAAGCGGTCTTCTCCCCGGTCGACCCGCCCGCCGCGGCGACCGGGCTGCCGGCGACCGTGGTCGCGCAGGCCGACAGCCCGAGCGTGAGCGCCAAGGCCAGCACGGTGGTCAGGGCGGGGCGGACTCGTCGCAGCTGCATGTCTTCTCTGACCCCGTTCCGACGTGCGGGGTTCCATCCTCGATGGCCGCAATCCTGGCCCGCGTCGTCTCGGCAGACTCTAAGTCCACCCCGGAGGTCCGCACGCCGGGGGCGACCAACCTGTGATCACACGACCGCGCGCCGGGTGGGTTAGGTTGCGGACATGGGTAAGGCAGCCGCCGTCGTCTGGGACGAGTCCTTCCTCGGCTACGACCTGGGCGGCGACCACCCGCTCAACCCCGTCCGGCTCGACCTGACCGTCCGGCTGGCGACCGCGCTCGGCGTGCTGGACGGCGTGGGGCTCGTCAAGCCCGACCCGGCGACGGACGACGAGATCGAACGCGTGCACGAGCCGTCCTACCTCAACGCCGTGCAGGCCGCGCCGATGGCCGGCTGGGACGTCGGCCACGGCCTCGGCACCGCGGACAACCCGGTGTTCGACCGCATGCACGAGGCGTCCGCGCTGGTCGTGGGCGGTTCGCTTGCCGCCGCGCGGCGGATCGCCTCGGGCGAGGCGGACCGGGCGGTGAACATCGCGGGCGGGCTGCACCACGCCATGCGCGACCACGCGGCCGGGTTCTGCGTCTACAACGACTGCGCCGTGGCCATCTCGTGGCTGCTGGACAACGGCTTCGACCGGATCGCCTACGTCGACACCGACGTGCACCACGGCGACGGCGTGCAGGCCGCGTTCCACGACGACCCGCGCGTGCTCACCGTCTCGGTCCACCAGCACCCCATGAGCCTCTGGCCGGGCACGGGCCGGGCCGCAGAGGTGGGCGGCGAGGGTGCGGAGGGCACCAGCGTGAACCTGGCCCTGCCGCCCGGCACCGGCGACCAGGGCTGGCTGCGCGCGTTCGAGGCCACCGTCCCGTCGCTGCTCACGGCGTTCAGGCCGCAGCTGCTGGTCACGCAGTGCGGCGTGGACACGCACCGCGAGGACCCGCTGGCCGACCTCGCGCTCACCGTCGACGGCCACCGCGCCATCTACCGCCGCCTGCGCGAGCTGGCCGAGCGGACCGCGAACGGCCGCTGGCTGGCGCTGGGCGGCGGCGGGTACGAGCTGCTGCGCGTCGTGCCGCGCAGCTGGACGCACCTGCTGGCCACCGTGCTGGACCGGGACGTCGACCCGAACACCCCGCTGCCCGCCGACTGGGTCGCCCACGCCTCGACCCTGGCGCCGAACTGGCCGCTGCCGTCGTCGATGACCGACGGCTCCGACACCGCGTTCGAGCGGTGGGGCGGTGAACTCGACACCCCGGTCGACCTGGCCGTCATGGAGACGCGGCGCGCGGTGTTCCCGCTGCACGGCCTGGACCCCGACGACCCGAGGGACTGAGAGCCGTGGACCCGTTCGACTACCCGAGGCACTGGGAGGCCGACGTTGTGCTCAGCGACGGCGGCACGGTCCACCTGCGCCCGATCACGCCCGACGACGCGGAGAAGCTGCTCGCGTTCCACGGCAGGCTGTCGGAGCGGACCCGCTACTACCGCTACTTCGGCCCCTACCCGCGCATGCCCAAGCGCGACCTCGAACGCTTCAGCACGGTCGACCACGCCGACCGGGTCGCGTTCACCGCGCTGCTCGGCGACGACATCGTGGCCGTCGGCCGCTACGACCGGCTCGACGGCAGCGGCAGCGCCGAGGTCGCGTTCGTGGTCGAGGACGCCCACCAGGGCCGCGGCCTCGGCTCGATCCTGCTCGAACACCTCGCCGCCGCCGCGCGGGAACGCGGGCTGAGCCGGTTCACCGCCGAGGTGCTCGCGGAGAACGGCCAGATGGTGCGGATCTTCCGGGACGCGGGCTACGGCGTGAGCCGCGCGTTCGAGGAGGGCGTGGTGCACCTGGAGTTCGACATCGACCCGACCGAGGAGTCGGTGGAGGTGGCGCGCGCCCGCGAGCAGGCCGCCGAGGCGCGCAGCGTGCACAACCTGCTGCACCCGAAGTCGATCGCGGTGATCGGCGCGTCCACCGACCAGACCAAGATCGGTCACGCGGTGCTGACCCACCTGCTCGCCGCCGACTTCGCCGGCCCGGTGTACCCGGTGAACGCCGAGCACCGGTCCGTGCGCGGGGTGCGCGCCTACCCGTCGGTGCTGGAGATCCCCGACGACGTGGACCTCGCCGTCGTCGCGGTGCCCGCCGCCGGCGTGGACGATGTGATGGACGCCTGCCTGGCCAAGGGCGTGAAAGCGCTGGTCGTGGTCACGTCCGGGTTCGGCGAGACCGGGCCGGGCGGGTTGAGCGCCGAACGCAGGATCGCCGCCGAGGCCCGCGCGCACGGGATGCGGGTGGTCGGCCCGAACGCGCTGGGCGTGCTGAACACCGACGCGGGCGTGCGCCTCAACGCGACCCTGGCGCCGAAGCTGCCCGCCCGCGGTCGCACCGGCTTCTTCTGCCAGTCCGGCGCGCTGGGCACCGCGATCCTGGCCACCGCCGCCGATCGCGGCCTCGGCCTGTCGACGTTCGTCTCCGCGGGCAACCGCTCGGACGTCTCCGGCAACGACCTGCTCCAGTACTGGGAGACCGACCCGGCCACCGACGTGGTGCTGCTGTACCTGGAGTCGTTCGGCAACCCGCGCAAGTTCGCCCGGCTGGCCCGGAGGCTCGGCCGCACCAAGCCGATCGTCGCGGTGAAGTCGGGGCGGCACGCGGTGACGCCCGCGTTGGCGGCCACCTCGGTGCCGGTGGACGAGTCGAGCGTGCAGGCGTTGTTCGAGCAGGCCGGCGTGATCCGGGTGGAGTCGCTGGCGCAGCTGTTCGACACCGCGTTGCTGCTCGCGCACCAGCCGCTGCCCGCCGGGCCGCGCGTCGCCGTGGTCGGCAACTCGACCGCGATCGGCCTGCTGGCCGCGGACACCGCGCTGGCACAGGGTCTGGAGCTGGCCGGCGAGCCGGTGGACGTCGGCGCGCAGGCCGGGCCCGAGGCGTTCGCCGAGGCGGTGCGGGAGGCGTTGGCGAACCCGGACGCGGACGCGCTGGTGGTCGTGTTCGTGCCGCCGCTGGCGGTGCCGGGCACGACGTTCGCCCGCGCGTTGCGCGAGGTCGTGGAGCAGGGCGGGCACGCCAAGCCGATCGCGTCGACGTTCCTGGCCGTGGAGGGCGTGCCGGCCGAGTTGGCGGTGCCGGGTCCCGGTGGTGCGCCCGGACGGGGTTCCGTGCCGTCGTATCCGAGTCCGGAGCGCGCTGTGCTCGCGTTGGCGCGTGCGACCCGGTACGCGCGCTGGCGGTCCGCGCCGCAGGGCACGTTCGTCCGGCCCGAGGGCATCGACCCCGACGCCGCGCACGCCATCGTGGCGTCGCAGGCGCTCGACGGTGAGCTGCTCCTCGACGACGACACGACCGTGCGGCTGCTCGCGTGCTACGGGGTGCGGGTCGTGCCGTTCCGGGTGGTGACGTCGGCGGACGAGGCGGTGCGGGCGGCGGGGGAGTTGGGCTACCCGGTGGCGATGAAGTCCACCGACGACCGGCTGCGGCACCGCACCGACCTGGTCGGCGTGCGGCTCGACCTGTCCGGCGAGGAGGCCGTGCGCACGGCGTACGGGATGCTGGCCGGGATGTCCGAGCGCCCGGACGTGTACGTGCAGCGCATGGCGCCCAAGGGGATCTCGTGCGTGCTGGGCCTGCAGGACGACCCGTCGTTCGGCACGCTGGTGTCGTTCGGGCTGTCGGGGCTGGTCAGCGACTTGCTGGGGGACCGGGCCTACCGCGCGGTGCCGCTGACCGACGCGGACGCGGCGGCGCTGGTGCGCGCGCCCAAGGCCGCGCCGCTGCTGGCGGGGTACCGGGGCGACGAGCCGGCGGACCTGGCCGCGTTGCAGGACTTGGTGCTGCGGCTCGCCGCGCTCGCCGAGGACCTGCCCGAGGTGCGGGAGCTGTCGTTGGAGCCCGTGCTGGCCAGTTCGGCGGGCGCGTACGTGAGCAGCGCCAGGGTGACGCTGGGCCCGCCGCCGTCGCGCCATGACACCGGTCCCAGGCGGCTGCGCTCGCCCGGCGGCGCGCGTTAGCACGGTCACGTTCTCGATACCCAACCGTCACCCTTGACCGATCAGGTGTCCCCTATCTTCTCCTTGGCTATGGACCAGGTCCTTTGGGGCGCTTAGGTTTCCCGGCAACCCGAGGAACCTCCCGAAAAGGGGAAGAATGGCTCTGGCACCGTTGCGCGCCCTGCTGGTGGCGTGTTCCGCCGCGCTTGTCCTCGCGTCGTGCTCCACCGGTGACGACACGACCGTCGCCGGCAAGGCGGACAGCTCCAACAAGCTGACCATCGCCGTGGCGTACGACCAACCGGGGCTCGGTGTGCGCCGTTTGGACGGCAGCTACCGCGGCTTCGACATCGACGTGGCCCGTTATGTGGCGAAAGAGCTGGGGGTCGAGGAATCCGGCATCACGTTCACCGAGGCGACGCCCTCGGAACGCGAGAAGCTGCTCACCGAGGGCGCCGCGGACCTCGTCGTGTCCAGCTACTCGATCACCGACAAGCGCAAGGAGGTCATCGACTTCGTGGGACCGTACTTCGTGGCCGGGCAGGACCTGCTGGTCCGGTTGACCGATGATCGGATCACCGGGCCGGAATCGCTCAACGCAGGCAACCTGACGCTGTGCTCGGTGGCCAACACCACGTCGGCGCAGTACGTGAAAGACCGGTTCGCGCGGTCCGTGCAACTCAAGGAATATCCCAATTTCAGCGACTGCGTCACGGCGCTGCTGGCCGAGCAGGTGGACGCCATGACGACCGACGACGTGATCCTCGCTGGGTACGCCGCGCAGAACCCCGAGCTGCTGCGCGTGGTCAACCAGCCGTTCAGCAAGGAGGAGTACGGCATCGGCCTGCGCCGGGGCGATCCGACCAGCAAGGCGAAGGTGACCGCGGCCGTTCGGAAGATGATCGACACCGGCGAGTGGCGCAAGTCGTTGGAGGCCAACGTGGGTGCTTCCGGTTACGCCATCCCGGATCCGCCGACGCTCGTCCCGTGATCTGCGACCCACCCCGTCAGCGGTCTGACCGGCCCGGATCGCACCGTAGGCTCGGCTGTGTGCATGCCTCGCATTACGTGCCCCAGTACCGCGCGGACGGGCCGGTCCGCGCCGGTATCCCCGAACACGGCCGCATCCCCCGCTACTACGCGGTGAAGACCGAACTGCTGTGGCTCGTCGACGCCCTCGGCGAGGGCACGGCGCTGCCGCCGGAGCGGGAGCTGGCCGAGCGGTTCGCGGTGTCGCGGGTGACGCTGCGCCAGGCCGTCGGGGAACTGGTGCTCGAGGGCAAGCTGCAACGACGGCAGGGCAGCGGCACCTACGTCGCGCCGCCCAAGCTGGTGCAGCCGCTGTCGCTGCTCAGCTACACCGAGGGCATGCGGCGGCAGGGCGTCGACGCGACGCGCAGCGTGATCACCGTCGAGCACCTGCCCGCGGACGACGTGCTGGCGCGGGACCTGCGGATCGGGCGCGGCGACGAGGTCGTCCACCTGGAACGCGTGCTGCTGGCCGACGGCGAGCGGGTCGGCCTGGAGTCGACCTACCTGTCCGCGGCGCGCTTCCCGACCCTGCTGGAGGTGCTGGACCCGACTACGTCGCTGTACGCGTGCCTCAGCGAGCGGTTGGGCGTGGTGTTCGCCGAGGCCGAGGAACGGGTGGAGACGGTTTTGGCGACGCCGCGCGAGGCGTTGCTCATCGGCACGAACCCCGCGCTGCCGATGCTGCTGCTGCACCGCGTGTCCCATGACAACGTTGGCGAGCCGATCGAGCGGGTCCGCTCGCTCTTCCGGGGCGACCGGTTCAGCTTCGTGGCGCGGCTGCGCGCGGAGTGAAGGTCACGTGACCGTGACCGTTCCGCCGCGCCTTCGTGGTCCACTTAGGACATAACAGTGGAATGGCGGGCTTTCGGCGCGGGCAAGCGCGGAACGTTAGCGAATCTTTCCCGGAAACCGCCCGTTGGCAGCAAGTTCTGCGTGCCCCGGCGGATGTACCGTTGTTGCCCTGGTACGTGAGTCCTCCTCACCCGCACGGCAGCGGGGGAAGCGGGGGTGGCGCCGTGACGTTCAAAGAGGAGTTCCTGACGGAGCTCGAGGACTGCCTGCGCGGGTACGGCGCGGTGCCGGTGATCAACCCGGACGCGCTGGCCCGGTTCATCGACTACGTCCGCCGACTGCCGGACGACGATTCGCGGCTGCGCTGCCTCGAAGGCGTCGACCAGGGTTCCGGCTCGTTCTGGAACAACCCGGCGGTGTGGTGGGAGCAGGTGCCCCGGTTCGGCATCGGGTCGGCGGACTGCTCCGAGCTGCTCGACCGGATGCTGGACGAGGCGATCAGCGACGAGATCGACGTGCTGGAGATGGAGATCCGGGAACTGCCGGGCTGAGCGCCCGTCGCGGCCGAAGACGTGAAACACCCGTTGTGCACCTGGGTCGCCAGACGCACAACGGGGAGTCTTCACTCCTGAGGTCTCACTCCTGGGTCACGCTCGCGCGGTCACACGGACAGCAGCCGGTCGAAGAACGCGCGGTAGCGCTTGAGGGCCTGCCGCAGTTCCTCGGTCTGCACCTGCTCGCCCTGCTGCCACTGCTCCTCCAGGGCGTGCTTGTGCTCGGCGAACGTGTCGGTGAGTGACCGGATCACCTGCGTGACCAGCTCGTCCGCCCGCTGCACGGCCTCACGCGGGTCGTCGACGAACTCCGACTGCAGCGCGCGCCACTCGACCTGGAAGTTCTCCGAGTCCTCGGCGGCGAACAGCGGCGCGTCGCCCGCGGTCGTGGAGACGGGGTACAGCTCGACCGGCTCGCGGTCCACGGTGTCTTCCCACTCCACGGTGTTCCGGGCGGCGGTGTCGTCGGTGGCGGTCGTGGGAGTGGTGTCCTGGTGGCCGACCATCAGCGCGCTCCTTCCCGGCGTTCCCCGTCACGGGGCTCGCCCAGCAGGTCCTCGAACAGGCTGCGGTAGTGGACCATCGCGACGCGGAGGTCCTCGGTCGTCGCCTCGCCCCGGTCCTGGCGTTCGGTGATCGCGTGCGCCTCGCGGTAGTGGTCGAGCGCGCGGGCGTGGTCGACCGACAGCATCGACGCCCGCTTCTCGTACCCCTCGGTGGGGTAACCGCGTTCCGCCATGAGGTCGGTGACCAAGCGGTCCGCCTGGCCCACCGCCGCCGTCGGCGCGTCGACGAACTGCTCCTGCACGCGGGTCCAGTTCCGCGTGTAGCTCTCCCGCGAGACGGGGCTCAGCGGGCGCAGTTCCAGCTTGGCGTGCTCCTGCTCCCGCGCCACGAGCTCCCGTTCCGCCGCCATCCGGTTGTCGGTGCTGCGCACGACCCGGTCGTACTCGGGCCCGAACTTCGCGCGCAACCTCTTGCGCTGCAAGGCAACCTTCAGCAGCACCGCGACCGCGGCCAGCGCGACCAGCGCGGCGACGATCACGCCGATGGTGGTGCCGGTGGACATCTCGGCCTCCCTGGCTGGATCTTCACCCTTGGCTGGGACGCCACCGGACTACCCGTTCGGGGACAGGCGTGAAACCTGAACCCTTGACACATTCGCGTCCGTCGACTAGCGGGCCACCGCCTTGCGGTACTGCCGGATCGCCAGCGGCACGAAGATCAGCAGGAACACGACCACCCAGATCAACGTCATCAGCACCGGGTGCTGCAACGGCCACGCGCTCGGCTCGGACGCCATCGGGTTGGTGTTGCCGAACAGCTCGCGGGCCGCGGCCGTGACCGCCGACACCGGGTTCCACTCGGCGAACGTCTTCAGCGGTCCGGGCAGGTTGCTCTCCTGCACGAACGTGTTCGCGATGAACGTCAACGGGAAGATCGCGATGAACGACGCGTTGTTGAACACCTCGGGGCTGCGCACCATCAGCCCGACGATCGCCATGCCCCACGACACCGCGTAGGCGAACAGCAGCAGCAGGGCGAACCCGGCCAGCGCCTCCAGCGGCGACGAGTGGATCCGCCAGCCGACGATCAGCCCGGTCACCGACATCACCAGGATGACGATGACGTTGTTCGCCAGGTCGCTGGTGGTCCGCCCGATCAGCACCGCCGACCGCGCCATGGGCAGCGACCGGAACCGGTCGATCACGCCCTTCTGGATGTCCTCGGCCAGCCCGGCGCCGGTGATGGTCGCGCCGAAGACCACGGTCTGCGCGAAGATCCCGGCCATCAGGAACTCGCGGTAGTCCATGCCCGGGATGGCGATCGAGCCGCCGAAGACGTACGCGAACAACAGCACGAACATGATCGGCGACAACGTCGAGAACACGATCAGGTCCGGGACCCGCTTGATCTTGATGAGGTTGCGCTTGGCGACTACCGCGCCGTCGCCCAACGCCTGTGTGAACGCGCTCATTCCGCCTTCTCCCCCTGCTTCCGCTCGGTGTCGGTCCCGCCGGCCGCGTGCCCCGTCAGCGTGAGGAACACGTCGTCCAGCGTCGGCCTGCGCAACCCGATGTCGAGCACCTTGACCGACTCGGCGTCCAGCCTGCGCACACCGTCGACCAGCACGTCGGCGCCGCCCGACACCGGCACGGTCAGCCGCTGACCGCGCTCGTCCACCGTGATCTCCGAGATCGCCAACGGCGCCAGCGCCGCCTTCGCCGTCGCCGCGTCGCGGGCCGAGCTGACGGTCAGCTCCAGCCGTTCGCCGCCGACCTGCGCCTTCAGCTCGTCCGCGGTGCCCAGGGCGATGACCCGGCCGTGGTCGATGACCGCGATCTCGTCCGCGAGCCGGTCGGCCTCCTCCAGGTACTGCGTGGTGAGCAGCAGCGTGGTGCCGCCCGCCACGAGTTCCGCGATGACGTCCCACATGCCCAGCCGGCTGCGCGGGTCGAGGCCCGTGGTCGGCTCGTCGAGGAACAGCACCCTCGGTTTGGCCACCAGCGCGCCCGCCAGGTCGAGCCGGCGGCGCATGCCGCCCGAGTAGCCCTTCACCGGCCGGTCGGCGGCGTCCACCAGGTCGAACCGCTCCAGCAGCTCGCGCGCCCGTTCCCGGCTGCGCTGCTTGCCCAGGTGGTAGAGCCGGCCGACCATGTCGAGGTTCTCGAACCCGGTCAGGTTCTCGTCGACGGCCGCGTACTGGCCGGACAGCCCGATCCGGCGGCGCAGCTCCTTGGCGTCGGCGATGACGTCGAGGCCGGTGACGGTCGCCGTGCCCTCGTCGTGCTCCAGCAGCGTGGTGAGCACGCGCACCGTCGTCGTCTTGCCCGCGCCGTTGGGCCCGAGCAGACCCATGACGGTCCCTTCCGGCACCACGAGGTCGAGGCCGTCGAGGGCGACCACCGACCCGTAGCGCTTGACCAGTCCTTCGGCCACGATTGCGTCTGCCATGCGGGCCATGATGGACCCGGGGTCCGACAATTTCAGGTCGATTTCGCCGAGTACGCCCGGCACGGGCGTCCGAAGTGAGCTCTGTGGACGGTGCGGCCAGGGCATCCGGTCACGCGAGCAGCTGCGCGCGCAGTTCGTCGTCCCGCAGCACGGCCAAGGCCCACGGCACGTCCTCGAACACCCGCTCGGCGCCCGGCGACAGCGCCAACCGCAGCATCGCCTGGCACACGTCGGCGAACGGCTGCCCCTGGACGGTCAGCACGGCCTCGCGCATCTCGGCCGCCGTGCCCAGCGCCCGCCCGGCCGTCCACCTCGACAGGCACATCAGCACCACCCGCCTCGCGTGCACCCGGCCCTGCGTCAACACCGGTCTGTTGAGCCCGCAAACATCTATGGTGGCCGCGCCTTTCTCCGTGCGCGCCACGTACACCCCCAGTGACAGCGTGAGCAGCAAGTGGTCGAACGGGTCCTCCGCGGTCGGGTCGACCAGCAGCGGCGTGCCGTCGTCCGCCACCGGGAACCGGTCCCGCTTGAGGTTGCTGTTGCACGTCGAGCAGGCCAGCAGGTGGTTGAGCCAGTCGAACGTGCGCAGCGGGTTGAGCGACAGCGGCTCGAAGTGGTCGATGTCCGTGCCCTGGCTGTCTCCGCAGTACATGCACCGCTGGTAGCCCGGCGCCATGTCCTCCAGCAGCCGCCGCAACGGCGCGTGCACGCCCCGTCGCACGACGGCCCGCTTCCACAGGGCACGCGCCGCGCGGGTGGGGTGCGTGGCGTTCCCGATCTCCGCGGTCAGGTCGGGCAGCCGGTCGGCCAGCTCGGCGGGCAGCGCGGGCCGGACGAGCCGGATCACGTCCCGTCGCGTTCCAGCCGCGCGGACACCTCGCGCGTGCGCGCCACGGGCGAGCTGGTCAGCAGCCCTCGCAGCACCTCGTAGCGGCGCACCGCGTCGGCGTCGGCCGTGCCGCCGATCACCGCCACCTCCAGCTCCACCAGCTCGGCGCGCAGCTCCTGCGCGCGTTCGGAGTAGGGCGTGTCGAGGCCGAACAGCTCCGAGAGCACCGCGTCGTCGCCGCTGCCGTAGACGATCCGCTCGTAGAGGTCCTGGTCGACCACCCGCGGCGGTTCCTGCTGGTCCGGTCCGGGCAGCCGGATCAGCCCGCCGGGGTCGGCGGCCTGGCACAGGTACGGGCTGTGCGTGGTGACGACGAACTGGATGTTCGGGAAGTGCTCCTTGAGCCAGCCGCCGATCCGCTTCTGCCACGACACGTGCAGGTGCGCGTCCACCTCGTCGATGATCACCACGCCGGGCGCGGTCAGGGCCAGGCCGTGGGCGGTGGGCGTGGTCTTCAGGTCGCCGTACGACTCGTGGATCTGCTTGATCAGGTCCACCACGAGCGCGGCGACGGTCCGGTAGCCGTCGCTCATCTCCCGCAGCGGGAACCGGTGCCCG
Source organism: Actinosynnema sp. NPDC037264 (assembly GCF_055603705.1). Classification (NCBI taxonomy): domain Bacteria; kingdom Bacillati; phylum Actinomycetota; class Actinomycetes; order Pseudonocardiales; family Pseudonocardiaceae; genus Actinosynnema; species Actinosynnema sp. NPDC037264. Next base: position 244,622 of record NZ_JBVJVK010000004.1, read on the forward strand.
CCGCTGACCACCCACAGGCCGTCGGAGTCGACGCCCTCGATCCGGTAGTCGTCGGGCAGCAGGCCGTCCGACAGCACGCCGAGCGCGACCGTCTTCAGCTCCTCCGCGCCCGGCCTGCGCTCCAGCGACCTCAGGTGCTGCTCGATCAGCCAGCCGACGCCCTCGGCCAGCGACGCGTCCTCGTGGAAGAGGCTCGCCAGCCGCGACACCGGGCCGTGGCTGAGCATCAGCCGCTGCGCCTCGCCCGCGCCGCCGACGAGCCGCCGGAACGGGCCGTAGGCCGCGCAGAACCACCCGGTCGGATTGTCCTGCCAGGGTCCGCGCAGGGCGGCGGTCTTGCTGCCCTCCAGCTTCTCCTTCAGCGACGGCTGCAGGCCGCGGTGGGTCGGCCTGCTCTCCTCGTCCGGCATCGTCCAGCCGAGGCCGGCCCACAGCCTGCCCTCCGGCGGGCGGCCCTTGCCGAACCGCTCCACCCGCCGGTCGTGGGTGAACTGGACCTGGACGACGCCCTCCCGCTGGCCCGCGGTGACCCAGTTCTCGAAGTCGGGCACCAGGTTGCGCGCCACCGCCGGACCGCTCACGGCCAGCGCGATCGCCCTGAGCAGCGAGGTCTTGCCCGACCCGTTGCGGCCCGCGATCACCGTCCAGCCGGGCGCGGTGAGCTTGAGATCCACTTCGCGGGCACCGTGGAACCCCTTGACGTTCCGCAGCCGGACCTGCGAGATGTACATGTGGCCAGACTTTAGTCCGCGCTGATCACCCGTCCAGTTCGCCGGGCACGTCCTGGGGCGTGCCCGGCGACGTCGGGGCCGCCACCGACGGCGAGTGATCAGCGAGGGCGTATATGCACCTTTTAGACCCTCGATCGAGTGAACGCAGGCGGGCTGCGGAACAGCACTAGGGTGTTCGCAGTTCTTTTCCAGCGAGGAGAGATCCGCATGGCAGCCGTCCAAACCCGACGCAAGCGCAAGCTGGGGCAGTTCCTCAACGCCTTGCGCAAGCGGGCGGGCAAGACCGAGATCGACTACCACGCGCTGACTCGGAAGACGCAGTCGACGCTGTCGCGGATGGAGAACGGGTATATCAGTCCGAGTTGGACCGAACTGGGCGCGCTGCTCGGGCTCTACGGGGCGACCGACGCCGAGCGGCGCGAGGCGGAAGCGCTGTGGGAGGACGCGAAGCAGGACGGCACCCGCCTGGTGTACGCCGCGGCCTTCACCCCGGAGGCGCGGACCTACGCCCGGCAGGAGGCCGATGCCACGGAGGTGCGCACCATCGAGATGATCGTCATCCCGGGACTGCTCCAGACGCCCGCCTACGCGGTGGCGATCAGGCTCGCGGGGCACCGGTTCATGGACTCGTCGGTGTCCGTGGAGCAGGTGGCCGCGGCACTGGCGAACCGGCAGCGCCGGCTGCCCGGGTTAAGGCTGCACGCGGTGATCGACGAAGCGGCCCTGCACCGGATCGTCGGCGGTCCCGCCGTCATGCGCGAGCAGTTGTCGCATTTGCTCGAGAAGGGGAAGCAGGACAACATCACCATCCAAGTGGTTCCGTTCGGCGCCGGTGCCCACGGAACCATGTCGGGTGGTGGCGCGACCGCTCTCCGCTTCGAGGACAGTGATCCTTCGGCCGTGTACCTGGAGTACGCGGGTGGTGGCAAGTGGGTGGACAATCGCGCCGACGTGCAGAAGTACCTGTTGCACTTCGAGGAAATCGTGAGCGAGGTCGCCCTGTCGCCCAAGGAGTCGGCGTCGCTGATCAGAAAACTGGCAACCGCACTGAAGGACACATGAACAACGACAAGGCATGGCGCAAGAGCACCTACTCCGGCGCGGGCAACAACTGCGTCGAACTGGCCGTGGGACGGAGCACGACCAGCGTCAGGGACAGCAAACGACCAGGACCCAGATTGACCTTTGCGGAGCGTCCATTCCGGGCGTTCCTCACGGCTCTCCGGCAAACCTGACCGCAACCGCCAACCCGCCGTCCGCCCCCGGTGTCGCGGTCACCGTCGCACCGTGGGCGGCGGCGATGGCACGGACGATCGACAGCCCGAGGCCCAGGCCCCGATCGCCCGTCGTGGTCTGGTCCCGGTCGAGCCTGCGGAACGGCCGGAACAGCCCTTCCACCTCGTACGGCTCGATTCTCGGGCCGGTGTTCGCCACCACCAGGACGCCCGGCCCGGCGCTCACGTCGACCCACCCGTCCCGGTGGTTGTGCCGGATCGCGTTGTCGACCAGGTTGCGCACCAGGCGCTCCAGCAGCACCGGGTCGCCGACGACCTCGCACGGCGACATCTCGTGGTGCAGGTCGACGCCGGCCCGTTCGGCGGCGGCCCTCGACTGCCACAGCACGTGCTCGGCGATGTCGGAGACGGACGTGCGGCTGCGCTCGGTGAGCTCGTTCTCGCTGTCGGCCAACGTGAGCAGGCCGTCGATGAGCCGTTCGTGGCGGGCGTTCACCTTCAGCAACTCCGCGCCCAGCTGCTTGGCGTCCGCCGAGGCACCCGGTCGGGTGATCGACACCTCGATGAGGGCCCGTTTCACGGCCAGCGGGGTGCGCATCTCGTGCGACGCGTCGGCGACGAACCGGCGCTGCCCGTCGAACGCGCGGTCCAGCCGTTCCAGCATCGAGTTGAACGTTTCAGCCAGTTCGGCGACCTCGTCGCGCGGACCGGTCGGCGGTATCCGCTCGTGCAGGCCGTGGCCCGCCGCGATCCGCCGGGCGGCCTCGGTGATGCGGTGCACCGGCTGCAACGCGCTGCGCGCCAGCAGCCACCCGAAGGCCACCGCGATGGCGGCCACGCACAGCAATGCGAGGCCCCCTCGGGTGAGCAGCGATTGCAGCACCTCGTCGCGGTAGCGGACCTGGGCCGTGCGGATGGCCTCGATCACCTGGTCGGAGGACGCCTCGCGCAGCTCCCGCAGGCTCGCCCCGTCGGTGAACGGCTGCAACCGGCCGTTGAGGCTCTGCCACACCAGGAAGTAGGTGACCGCGAGCAGCGCGGCGCCGGCGAGCAGGAACAGCCCGCCGTACAGCGCCGTCAGCCGACCCCGGATGCTCCACCGGCCGATCACGGGATCCGGTATCCCACACCGGGCACGGTCTCGATCAGCGGCGGCTCACCGAGCTTGCGCCGCAGTTTGACCATGGTCACCCGCACCGCGTTGGTGAACGGGTCGATGTGCTCGTCCCACACCTTCTCCAGCAGGTGCTCGGACGTGACCACGGCGCCCTGCGCCCGGACCAGCTCGGTCAACAGCGCGAACTCCTTGTTGGCCAACGGAATGAACTCACCCGCCCGGGTGACTTGGCGGCGGGCCGGATCGACCCTCAGGTCCGCCCGTTCGAGCACCGGCGGGTTCGCCGGTCGGACCCTGCGCAGCAGCGCGTGCACCCGGGCGGACAGCTCGACGAAGGCGAACGGCTTGGGCAGGTAGTCGTCGGCGCCGAGGGCCAGCCCGGCCACCCGGTCGCGCACCGCGGCGGCGGCCGTGAGCATGAGGATCCGGGTCTCGGCGCCCGAGTCGGCGACCCGGCGGCACACTTCGTCGCCGTGCACGCGCGGTATGTCGCGGTCGAGGACGAGGACGTCGTAGGCGTTGACCGACAGGTGTTCCAGCGCGGAGTCGCCGTCGTGCACCACGTCGACCGCGAACGCCTCGCGGCGCAGCCACTCGGCGATGGCCGCCGCCAGCGTCGCTTCGTCTTCGACCACGAGGATGCGCATGGGTCCATCGTGCTCTGGGGGCCATAACGTCCGCATAACCAGATTTGGTAACGCGCTGGTTATAGCCCTCCTGGTCGACTGTCCCCACCGATGGAGGAGGGGAAATGCGAAGCAGTATCGTGCCGGCCGCGCTGGCGCTGGCGCTGGCACTGACCGGGTGCGGCTCGGGCGGGGCGGAGGTGGCGGGCTCGTCGTCGTCGAGCGTGGCGATGAGCCAGGAGGACCGGTCGCGGGAGTTCGCGAAGTGCATGCGCGACAACGGCGTGGACGTCCCCGACCCGGAGCCGGGGGGAAAGCCGGGCGGCTTCGGCAAAGTCGACCGCACCGACCCGGACTTCGAGCGCGCCAGGGAAGCGTGCCGCGAACTCCTGCCGGGCGGCGGCGACCTGTCCAAGGTGGACCCCGACAAGCTGGACCAGTTGAGGGTGTTCTCGCAGTGCATGCGGGACAACGGCATCGACCTGCCCGACCCGGACCCGAACGGCGGCAAGCTGGGCGGTCTGGCCCAGATCGACCGGGAAAGCCCGGCCTTCCGCGCGGCCCTGGACGCGTGCCGCGACAAGCTGCCGGAGCTGGGCCGATGACCGGACCTCTGTCGACCACGGCGGCCGTGGGTTCCGGTTGGTGTCGGCGCGTGTGCCGCCAGGAGCTTCTGGGATCGGTTCCAGCGAGCAGACGTGCGGTGGGCAGGGACGCTGGTTGCGGTGGGTCCGGGACTTCTCGGCCCACCGGGGCGCATGGCCCGGCATCCGGATCGCACAAGCCGAGCGATCTCAGCCAGTCCGATCGCAATCCCGGTGTGCTGCCCGACGCCGGCCGTGCGCCGACCCGAGCTGCCGGAGCCGGACCGCTGAGCACGGGTAGCGGAACTGCGGTGGGGGCGGGCGTGCCGGTCGTGCGGCGGGCGGGTGTTGCAACAGCGGACTCGTGGGCCGCGGTCGGCCCTGGATGTGTGTGGTGCCGGGCTGTCGGAGCCGAGCCGCTGAGCACGGGTAGTGACACCTTGTTGCGGGCGAGCGTGCCGGTCGTGCAGGGGGCAGGTGTTGCCGCGGCGGGCTCGTGGGCTGCGGTCGGCCCCGGACGTGTGCGGTGCCGGGTTGTCGGAGCCGGACCGATGAGTACGAGGAGCGGGACCGCGTCGCGGCAGAACGCACCGATCATGCGGCGGGCGGGTGTTGTGGCGGTGGGCTCGCGGGCCGCGGTCGGCCCCGGACGTGTGAAGTGCCGAGCTGTCGGAGCCGAGCCGCTGAGCACGGGTAGCGGGGCGCCGCGGTGCGGGCGAGCGTGCCGCGGGCGGGTGTTGTGGCGGTGGGCTCGCGGGCCGCGGTCGGCACCCGACGTGTGTGGTGCCGAGCTGTCGGGGTCGGCGCGATGAGCAAACGTGCGGGGACCGCGTGGAGTGCGGGCGTGCCGACCGTGTCCGTAATGGGCGCGGATCGGAGCGGCGGCAAGCCGAGTGGTCTTGGTCGACCGCGCCGGCTCGGTGGTCGGCGTGTGCGGTCCGTATGGCGAGCGGGCTCGCCGAGCGTGCGGAAGGCGGGAGATGTCGTGGTGGGCTGCCGGGGTCGGCGCGCGGACGAGGTGGGCCAGGGCGACGGCGACCTCCGGGCGTTCCCGTCGCCATTGGGACTGCGTCGGACCAAGCAGGCGGAGGTGGGCCGATGAGCAGGCGTGCGCGGTTGGCGTGGGGAGCGGGCGCGTTGGTGGTGTTGGGGGCGGGTGGTGTCGCGGCGGTCGGCCTCGGTGGCGCCGAACCCGTCCCGTCGAGTGCGGCGAACCTGCCACCGGCCACGGCGAAGGTGTCGGCGACGACGTTGACCCGCACCGAACGGGTCACCGGCACGTTGACCCACGGCACGGCCACACCCGTGCCCGTCGGCGCGCAGGGCACCGTCACCTGGCTGCCCGAACCCGGCGCCGTCATCGGTCGTGGTCAGGCGGTGTACGAGGTGGACGACCGGCCCGTCCCGCTGCTCTTCGGCGCCACGCCGGCGTACCGGTCGCTCGCCCCCGGCGCGGTCGGCGGCGATGTCCGCCAATTGGAGGAAAACCTGCTGGCTCTCGGTTACGGAGGGTTCACCGTGGACGAGTCCTACACCGCCGGCACGGCGACGGCGGTCCGCGCGTGGCAGCAGGCGCTGGGCGTGCCGGAGACGGGGGCGGTCCAGCCGACGGACGTCGTGGTCACCGGTGGCGACGTGCGGGTGGCCGAGCTGAAAGCCCAGCCGGGCAGCCGCGCCACCGGTCCCGTCCTCACCTACACCGGCACCACCCGGGTCGTGATCGTGCCCCTCGACGTCGGCAAGCAGCACCTGGTGGCCGAGGGCGTGGCGGCGACCATCGGCCTGCCGGACGGCAAGTCGGTCGAGGGCACGGTCGAGTCGGTGGGCACCGTCGCCACCAGCAGCCCCGCCCAGGCGGGCTCGACCCCGACCACCACGGTCGACGTCGTGGTCTCGGTCGCCGACCAGGGCGCGCTGGGCCGCCTCGACTCGGCGCCGGTGGACGTCCTGCTCGTCGCGGAGCGCAAGGAGGGCGTGCTGGCGGTGCCGGTAGGGGCCTTGGTGTCCCTCGGCGAGGGCAGGTACGGCGTGCAGGTGGTCGAGAACGGCGCGACACGGCACGTGCCGGTGGAGACGGGCCTGTTCGCCGCCGGCCAGGTCGAGGTCGCCGGCGAGAGCATCGCCGAGGGCGTCGAAGTGGGGGTGCCGCGATGACGCCGGTCGTGCAGCTGCGTGACGTCGGTCGCGAGTACCAGGGGGTGGTCGCCTTGCGGGACGTGTCGCTCACCGTCGAGCGCGGAGAGCTGGTGGGCATCGTCGGCCCGTCCGGGTCCGGCAAGTCGACGATGCTCAACCTCATCGGCACCCTCGACCGGCCGACCCACGGCGAGGTGCGCATCGCCGGGCACGCCGTCCGCGAGCTGTCGGACCGGGCCCTGTCCGCCCTGCGGGCAAGCGTGATCGGGTTCGTGTTCCAACAGTTCCACCTGGCCGCCGGTGTGTCCACAGTGGACAACGTCGCCGACGGCCTGCTCTACGCGGGCGTCGGCCTGAAGCAACGCCGTCGGCGCGCCGTGGAGGCGCTGGAAGCGGTCGGCCTCGGCCACCGGCTCACCCACCGCCCGCACGAGCTGTCCGGCGGCGAGCGGCAACGGGTGGCGATCGCCCGCGCCGTGGTCGGGCGGCCCGCGCTCCTGCTCGCCGACGAACCCACCGGGAACCTCGACTCGAAGTCCGGCGAGGCCGTCCTGGGGCTGCTGCGCTCCCTCAACGACGCGGGCACCACGGTCCTCGTCATCACGCACGACCAGGAAGTGGCCGCGACCCTCCCGCGCCGGGTGGACGTGCGCGACGGTCGGGTGGTGCGCGATGCCTGACCTGCGACCGGCGCGCCTCTCACCGGCCGACGTGCTGCGGGTGGGCGGCGCGGGACTGCGGGCCAGGCCGGCCCGGGTGGTGCTGTCCGCGTTGGGCATCGCGATCGGCATCGCGGCGATGATCTCGGTGGTCGGCATCTCGACCTCCAGCCGCGAGGACCTCGACCGCCGCCTCGCCGCGCTCGGCACGAACCTGCTGACCGTCGGCCCGGGCCAGACCCTGTTCGGCGAGCAGGCCCACCTGCCGGCCGAGTCCGTGGGCATGATCGGCCGGATGGAGCCGGTCACCTCCGCCACCGCGACCGGAAAGGTGGTCGACGCCCACGTCTACCGCAACGACCGCATCCCCGAGACCCAGTCAGGCGGCATCGCCGTCCTGGCCACGAGGACCGACCTCCTGGACACCGTCGGCGCGACCGTGGCCAAGGGCGTCTTCCTCAACGACGCCACCGCCGACCACCCGGCCGTCGTCCTGGGCCACAAGGCCGCCGAACGCCTGGGCGTGGCCGCCCCGAACGAACCCGTCCACCTGGGCGGCGAGTGGTTCACCGTGGTGGGCGTCCTGCACCCGACACCCCTCGCGCCCGAACTCGACACCGCCGCCCTGGTCGGCTGGCCGGTGGCCCGAGAGCACCTGGGCTTCGACGGCTACCCGACCACGGTCTACGCCAGGTCCAGGGAGGACGCCGTGCACAGCGTCCAAGCCAACCTGGCCGCCACCGCCAACCCCGAGCACCCCGACGAAGTGGAGGTGTCCAGACCCTCGGACGCCCTGGCGGCCAAACAAGCCACCGACGAGACCCTCAACGCCCTGCTCCTCGGCCTGGGCGCGGTGGCCCTGCTGGTCGGCGGCGTCGGCGTGGCCAACACCATGGTCATCTCGGTCCTGGAGCGCCGGGCCGAGATCGGTCTCCGAAGATCGCTGGGCGCCACCAGGTCCCAGATCCGCACCCAGTTCCTGACCGAATCACTCCTCCTGTCCGCACTGGGCGGCGCGGCGGGCGCGGTCCTGGGCGTCCTGGTCACCGCGGCCTACGCCGGCTACCAGGGCTGGCCGTCCCTGGTGCCGGCCTGGGCAACGCTGGGCGGAGTCGCCGCCACCGCCGTCATCGGCGCCTTGGCGGGCCTCTACCCCGCGGTCAGGGCCGGCCGCCTCGCACCGACGGAGGCCCTGGCGACCCCGTGACTCCGCACAAAGCGGATTCCACTCGCGACAGGGGGTGATATAGCTCGACCGTGGCAGACACCCAGCGGGCGGAGGCGACGTTCGGCGGCAGCACCGAACAGGCCCTGCGCGACATCAACCACACGACCAACCACTACTACGGCGACCGTCCGGCCCCGATCACCTCGGGCACGTCGGTGGCGCCGCCGCTGGGCCGCCTCAACCACAAGGTGCGCGGCAGGTCCGAGTTGGTCGCCGCGCTGACCGACGACCTGGGCGGCTCGATCGCCGTGCTGGCCGCGGGCGGCGGCTTCGGCAAGACCACCGTCGCCCTCGACGTGGCCCGGGGTCTGCCGAGGGTGTGGTGGGTGGACGCGTCGTCGCGGGACAGCCTGGTGGCGGGCTTGGCGGAGGTGGCGTTGCAGGCCGGCGCCGACTCGCACGAGGTCCAGGAGGCGTGGGCGGGCCGGGGAGGCTCGGCGATCGAACTGCTGTGGCGCAACCTCGACCACCAGCCGGAACCGTGGGCGCTGGTCTTCGACAACGCCGACGACCCGGACGTCCTCGCCGCCGCGAACCACCGGGTGGCCGACGGCAACGGCTGGCTGAGGTCGCCGAACTCGACCGGCTCGATCCTGGTCACCAGCCGCGCCGCCACCGGCTGGCCACCTGCCGCGCGGGTGCACCACGTGCGCCAACTCGACCCCGACGACGGCGCGCAAGTGCTGCTCGACCACGCCCACGCGGGCACCCGGGAGGACGCCACCGCCCTGGCCCGACGCCTGGGCGGCCTCCCCCTGGCCCTGCGCCTGGCCGGCCGCTACCTGGCCGTGGCCCAGGACGCCCTGGCCCTGCCGGGCCTGGAACCGCCGACCACTTTCAAGGCCTACCTGGAGCGCTGGGACCAGAGCTTCACCGAACTGACCGAGGGCGAGCCCGCCTCCCCGAGGGAATCCCTGAGTCGCACGTGGGAGATGTCGATGGACCTGCTGGCCGAACGCGGCCAACCGCAGACCCGCCAACTCCTGCGCCTGATCTCGACCTTCGCCGAGGCCCCCGTCCCCGCCTTCGTCCTGGACGCCGCCGTCATGGCCGAATCCGCCCTCCTCACCTCCGTCACCGCGGCCCAGCTGTCCGTGCTGCTCAGGGCACTCCAGGACGTCGGTCTCCTGGACGTGGTCGAATCGAGCGTCGTCGTCCACCCGGTGGTCCGCAGCGCCAACCGCCACCAACCGGACTTCGAGCAGAACCGACAGGCCTACGAAGCCCTGGTCGCCCGCCTGCTGCACGCCGCGACGAAGGAGTACTGGGGACGGGACCCGGAGGCCTGGCCGCGATGGCGCTTGGTGGTGCCGCACTTGGAGGTCCTCGGCGAGAGCGATGACCTCGAACTCGAAGAAGCGACGGCGATCGTGCTCTTCAACGGTGCGGAGTACACCAGGGCGGTCGGCCTGTACCCGTTGTCGGAGGCGCTCTACGACCGGTCCATCGCCGTGTGCCTGCGGGTGATGGGGCCCGACAGCGAGAGCACGCTCACGGTCCGGCACTCCCGGGCGGACCTTCGGCGGAGCAAGGGCGACCTGCCCCTGGCCGAGACCGAGCACCGCGCGCTGCTGCACGACCTCGAGAAGATGGCCGCGGAACCGTCGCACATCCTCGACGTCCGCGCCTGCCTGGCCGAGATCCTGCACGACCTCGGCCGGTCGGAGGAAGCGGAAGCCGAGCTCCGGGACGTGGTGGCCGAACGCGGCCGGGTGCTCGGGCCGACGGCACTGGACACGCTCGAAGCGAAGCACAGGTTCGGACACCTGCTGTGGGACAGGGGCCGCCTGGCCCGGGCGGCGGACGAGCACCGGGAGTTGTTGGCGACCAGCGTCGAGCACCGGGGTGACGACGACGCCTTCACCCAGATCGTCCGCGTCTGCCACGCTCGCGTCCTCCAACAGCTAGGCCGGTTGGGCGAGGCGGAAGCGGAGCTGCGGAGGGCGTGCTCGGCCCCCGAAAGCCCGCTGAACGCCCGGTGGTTCCTCTCCGGCCTGCTGCGCTCACGACTGCGGTTCGACGAGGCCGAGGTCGAGCACCGCAGGGCGTTGGACGAGTTCGTGCGGGTGCTCGGCGACGAGCACCCGCAGACCTTGGCGGTCCGGCACGACTTCGGCCACCTGCTCGAGGAGAAGGACAGTCTCCCGGCCGCGGAGGCCGAGCACCGGCAGGTGATCGAGGCGCAGGTTCGGCTGTTCGGCGCCACCCACCCGAACACGCTGAAGACGCGGCACTGCCGGGCCCGCATCCTGCGCAAGCAGGAGCGGTTCGACGAGGCCGAGACCGAGTTCAGGGCCGTCTTGGCGGCACGCGAAGCCGCACTCGGCCCCGAGCACCACCTGGTGCTGGGCGTGCGACACCAGCTGGGCCACCTCAGCGAACAACGGGGCGACCTGGTCGCGGCCGAGGACCACCACCGGGTGGTGATCGTCGGGCTGGAGCGGGCACTCGGGGCGTCGCACCCGGACACGCTGGACAGCCGCCTGTGCCTCGGCACCCTGCTGCACCGACAGGGACGGCACCCGGAGGCCGAGAGCGAGTTCCGCGCGTTGTCGTTGCTGTCGGCGCGGGTGCACGGGGCCGGGCACGTCAACACCCTGTTCAGCCGCTACCACCTGGCCGTGGTCCTGTCCGAGCAGCGGCGCTGGGGCGAGGCCGAGCGCGAACTGCGGGCGGTGCTGGCGCTCGCGGTCCGCACGCTGGACGAGGAGCACCCGTTCGTGGCCTCGATCCGCGACGGGTTGGCCGCGTTGTCGAGGTGACCGGCGTCCGGCGGATGCGGGCGCCGGCCACCCCGCCCGGCTCAGGAACCGACCAGCCTGGCCGCCGCCAACGCCACCGGGTCCAGGGACTCCGGCGACGTGACGACGTGGTGTTGCAGGTCGGTGCGCATCCGGGGATCCCAGAAGCGCTCGATGTGGCCGGCGACGGCGGTCGCGGCGGTGGCCGGTGGTTGGTGGTGGAACTGGCGGGCGATCTCGTTGGCCAGGCGGACCGTGGGTGGGGTTGTGCCGCTCATCAGTCGACCACCGCCCGTGCACGCGCGCCCGGGACCGACGCGGCCTCGGCGCCCTCGGCGCGCAGGGCCACCTGGACCGCGGTGACCTTGTACTCAGGGCAGTTGGTCGCCCAGTCGGAGTTCTCCGTGGTCACCACGTTCGCCCCGGTCACGGGGTGGTGGAACGTCGTGTACACGACGCCGACCGGCATGCGGTCGGAGATCACCGCGTGCAGCGACGTCGCGCCGACCCGACTGGCCAGCGTGACCGAGTCGCCGTCGCCGATCCCGCGCACCTCGGCGTCGTGCGGGTGGATCTCCAGCACGTCCTCCGGGTGCCACGCGATGTTCGCCGTCCGCCTGGTCTGCGCGCCCACGTTGTACTGGCTCAGGATCCGCCCCGTGGTCAGGATCAACGGGAACTTGCGGGTCGTGCGCTCGCTCGTCGGCACGAACGACGTCGGCACGAACCTGCCCTTGCCGCGGGTGAACGAGTCCACGTGCATGGTCGGCGTGCCGGCCGGCGCGTCCTCGTCGCACGGCCACTGGATGCTGCCCAACCGGTCGAGCGCGGCGAACGACACCCCGGCGAACGTCGGCGTCAGCGCCGCGATCTCGTCCATGATCTCGCGCGGGTGCGTGTAGGGCATGTCGTAGCCCAGCGCCGCCGCCAGCTCGCACACGATCTGCCACTCGTGCTTGCCGGTCTTCGGCGCCATCACCGGCCGCACCCGGTTGATCCGCCGCTCGGCGTTGGTGAACGTGCCGTCCTTCTCCAGGAACGACGTGCCGGGCAGGAACACGTGCGCGAACTTCGACGTCTCGTTGAGGAACAGGTCCTGCACCACGACCAGGTCCATCGCGGTCAACGCCGCCGTCACGTGCGCGAGGTTCGGGTCGGACTGCGCGATGTCCTCGCCCTGCACGAACAGCCCGCGGAACGTGCCCGCGATGGCCGAGTCGAACATGTTCGGGATGCGCAGGCCGGGCGTCGGCAGGATGCTGCGCCCCCACACCTGCTCGAACACCGTCCGCACCGCGTCGTCCGACACGTGCCGGTAGCCCGGCAGCTCGTGCGGGAACGACCCCATGTCGCACGACCCCTGCACGTTGTTCTGCCCGCGCAACGGGTTCACGCCGACGCCGTCCCGGCCGACGTTGCCGGTCGCCATGGCCAGGTTCGCCATGCCCATCACCATGGTCGACCCCTGGCTGTGCTCGGTCACGCCCAGCCCGTAGTAGATCGCCGCGTTCCCACCCGTCGCGTACAGCCGGGCCGCCGCGCGGATCTCCGACGCCGGCACCCCGGTGATCGACTCGACCACCTCGGGGCTGTTCTCCGGCCGCGCGATGAACTCCGCCCACTCCTCGTACCCCTCGCACCGCGCCGCCACGAAGTCGGCGTCGACCAGCCCTTCGGTCACGACGACGTGCGCGAACGCGTTCACCACGGCCACGTTCGTGCCCGGCTGCAACTGCAGGTGGTGGGTGGCCCGCACGTGCGGCGAGCGCACCAGGTCGATCCGCCGGGGGTCGATCACGACGAGCTTCGCGCCCTCCCGCAGCCGCCGCTTCATCCGCGACGCGAACACCGGGTGACCGTCGGTCGGGTTGGCGCCGATCACCACGATCACGTCCGCCGCCGCCACCGACCGGAAGTCCTGGGTGCCCGCCGACTCGCCGAACGTCTGCTTGAGCCCGTACCCGGTGGGGGAGTGGCACACCCGCGCGCACGTGTCGACGTTGTTGTTCCCGAACGCCGCCCGCACGAGCTTCTGCACCACGTACACCTCTTCGTTGGTGCACCGCGACGACGTGATGCCGCCGATCGCACCGACGCCGTGGACGGCCTGGATCTCCCGCATCCGCGACGCGGTGTAGCCGATCGCCTCCTCCCACGACACCTCACGCCACGGATCGGTGATCTTCTCGCGCACCATCGGCGACATCACCCGGTCCGGGTGCGTGGCGTAGCCGAACGCGAACCGACCCTTCACGCACGAGTGACCCTCGTTCGCGCCGCCGTCCTTGTACGGCACCATCCGCACCAGCTCGTCACCGCGCAGCTCGGCCTTGAACGAGCACCCGACACCGCAGTACGCGCACGTCGTCAGCACGGTCCGGCTGGGCATCCCCAGCTGCACCACGGACTTCTCCTGCAACGTCGCCGTCGGGCACGCCTGCACGCACGCGCCGCACGACACGCACTCCGATTCCATGAACGGCACGCCACCCGCCGACACCTGCGACTCGAACCCACGGCCCTCGATCGTCAGCGCGAACGTGCCCTGCACCTCGCCGCACGCCCGCACGCACCGCGAGCACGAGATGCACTTGGACGGCTCGAAGTCGAAGTACGGGTTGCTGGTGTCCTTCTCCAGCGACAGGTGGTTCTCGCCCTCGTACCCGTACCGCACCTGCCGCAACCCGACCGCGCCGGACATGTCCTGCAGCTCGCAGTCGCCGTTGGCCGAGCACGTCAGGCAGTCCAGCGGGTGGTCGGAGATGTAGAGCTCCATCACGCCCTGCCGCAGCTTCGCCAGCTTCGGCGTCTGGGTGCGCACCTTCATCCCGTCGGCGACCGGCGTGGTGCACGACGCGGGCGTGCCGCGCCTGCCGTCGATCTCCACCAGGCACAGCCGGCACGACCCGAACGCCTCCAGGCTGTCCGTCGCGCACAGCTTGGGGATGTCGATGCCGCTGGTCGCGGCGGCGCGCATGACCGACGTGCCGGCGGGCACGGTCACCGGGATGCCGTCGACCTCCACCGTCACCGAGGTCGAGGACGTCGCGGCCGGTGTGCCGAAGTCCGGTTCTTTCAAGATCGTCACGGGGTGACCCTCCTTGGGGTGAAGTCGTCGGCGAAGTGCTGGAGCGCGCTCCGCACCGGGTTGGGCGTGAGGCCGCCCATCGCGCACAACGACCCGTCGGCCATCAGCTCGCAGAGGTCGCCGAGCAGGGCGAGGTTGTCGTCGACGTCCTCGCCGCCGACGATCCGGTCGATCACCTCGACCCCGCGCACCGCGCCCACCCGGCACGGCGTGCACTTGCCGCAGGACTCCTCCGCGCAGAACGAGAACGCGAACCGCGCCATCGACGCCATGTCCACGGTGTCGTCGAACACCACGATCCCGCCGTGGCCGAGCATCGCGCCCGCCTCGGCGAACGCCTCGTAGTCCATCGCCAGGTCCAGCCCGGACGCCGGCAGGTACGCCCCGAGCGGCCCGCCCACCTGCACCGCGCGCACCGGCCGGCCGGACAGCGTGCCGCCGCCGTGCACCTCGACCAGGTCGCGCAGCGAGATGCCGAACGCCGTCTCGAACACGCCGCCGCGCGCGATGTTCCCGGCCAGCTGGAACACCTGCGTGCCACGCGACCGCTGCACGCCCAACGCCTGGTAGGACGTGCCGCCGTCGGCCAGGATCGTGGGCACGGACGCCAGCGTGAGCACGTTGTTCACCACGGTCGGCTTGCCGAACAGGCCGGTGATCGCGGGGATCGGCGGTTTCGCCCGCACCACGCCCCGCTTGCCCTCCAGGCTCTCCAGCATGGAGGTCTCCTCGCCGCAGATGTACGCGCCCGCGCCGACGCGCACCATCAGGTCGAACTTCAGCCCGGAGCCGAGCACGTCGTCCCCGAGCCAGCCCTGCGCGTACGCGATGTCGATCGCCCGGCGGAACGTCCGCACCGCTTCGGGGTACTCCGACCGCAGGTAGATGTAACCCTCAGTGGCGCCGACCGCGAAGGCCGCGATGGCCATTCCCTCGATCAGGCAGAACGGGTCGCCCTCGATGAGCATCCGGTCGGCGAACGTGCCGCTGTCGCCCTCGTCGGCGTTGCAGCACACGAACTTCAGCTCGCCGGGCGTGTCCGCGACCGTCTTCCACTTGATGCCCGCCGGGAATCCCGCGCCGCCACGTCCGCGCAACCCCGAGTCGGTCACCTCGGCGACCGTCGCCGCCGGTCCGATCTCCAACGCCCGCCGCAGACCCGTCATCCCGCCGTGCGCGAGGTAGTCGTCCGGCGACAACGGGTCGGTGACGCCGACGCGCGCGAAGCACAGCCGGTGCTGGGCGCGGAACCACGGCAGCTCCTCGACCACCCCCACCCGCAGGTCGTGCTCGGCGCCGTCCAACATCCCGGCGGCGACCAACCCGGGCACGGCGTCCGCGGTCACCGGTCCGTACCCGATCCGGCCCGCGTCGGTGGTCACCTCGACCAGCGTCTCCAGCCACAACATGCCGCGCGAGCCGTTGCGCACGACCCGGACGGCCCGACCCGCGAGCGCGGCTTCCCGGGTGATCGCGGCGGCGACGGCGTCCGCGCCGACCGAGAGGGCGGCGGCGTCGCGCGGGACGTACACGGTGGTGGTCATGGCGTCCCCATCTCGAAGTCCGCGGCGACCGCGGCGTCCAGCCGGGCCGGGTCGAGCCGTCCGTGCAGCCGCCCGTTGACCCGGGCGGCGGGTCCGAGGGCGCAGTTGCCCAGGCAGAACACCTGGCCGAGGGTGACCGCGCCGTCCGCGCTGGTCTGGCCGACCTTCACGCCGTACGCGGCCTCGGCGTGCGCGACCAGGCGCTCGGACCCGACCGACTGGCACGCCTCGGCGCGGCACAGCTGCACCGTGACGCGGCCCGCGGGCTCGCTGCGGAAGTCGCTGTAGAAGGTGACGACGCCGTGCACGTCCGCCCGCGACAGGTTCAGCTCCTTGGCCACCAGCGGGATCACCGACTGGTCGACGTAGCCGAACTCGGCCTGGATGCCGTGCAGGATCGGGAGCAGCGCGCCCCTGTCGCCGCGGTGCGCCTCGATCACGGCGAGCACCCGTTCCACCACGGTCATGCGGCCTCCACTGTCGCTCGCAGACTGTATACCGTATTCAAAACTGTACGCCTCCGCTCCCATCGGCGACAGGCAGCACCTCGACCTCGCCACCGGCGAACCCGGGCGGCACCACCGCCAGCCCGTCCGCCAACGCCGCGCCCCGCAACGTCCCCGGCCGGTCGTGCCCCACCGGGACGCCCACCCGCCCGGACACCACCACCGGCACCAGCCGCGTGTCGTGCCCGTGCGACCGCACCGCCGCCAACCCGACCGTCCGCGCCGCCGCGGGCTCACGCCCGGACAACGCCTCCACCAGCGGCGCCAGCAACGTGACGCCGGCGGCCAGCGCGGCGAACGGGTTGCCGGGCAGCCCGACCACGCACCGCCCGTCCGGCAGCACGGCCAACACCTGCGGGTGACCCGGGCGGCACGCGACACCGTCCACCCGCACGTCCGCGCGCAGCACCCGCAACGCCTCGTGCAGGTGATCGGCCGGCCCGACGGACGTCGCGCCACCGACCACCACCACGTCCGCGTCGATCTCCCACAACGCCTCGACCAGCGCGCCGGGGAAGTCGGCGAGGTGGGTGGTCCCCGCGTGCTCGCCGCCCGCCGCGCGCACCAACCCGGGCAGCACGGGTCCGATCGCGTCACGCACCCGCCCCGGCCCCGGCACGCCGGCGGTCACCACCTCGTCACCGGTCATCACGGCGGCGACCCGGGGACGCCGGTGCACGGCGAGGTGGTCGTGCCCGACGCTCGCCGCCAGCCCGAGCACGGCTGGCGTCACCACCGCGCCCGTCGGCAGCAGCAGCTCACCGGCCGGGCAGCTCTCGCCGACCCGCCGGATGTGCCTGCCCGGCGCCACATCACCCATCACCAGCGCGCCGGTGATCTCGGCGTGCTCCACCGGCAGCATGGCGTCCGCACCGCACGGCACGGGCGCGCCGGTCGCGATCTCGACCGCCTGACCACCGTGCAGCGAGCCCGCCACGCCACCTGCCCGCACCCGGCCGACCACGATCCACGGCCCGTGCCCGGCCACCGCGTAACCGTCCATCGCCGAGTTGTCGAACGACGGCACGGCCACCAACGCGCGCAACGGGGACGCCAGCACCGCGCCCAACGCCTGTGCCAACGGCAGTTCCACCACGTCCAGCGGCTTGCCCGCCTGTCGGGCCGCCTGCCTCGCCTCGGTCCAGGGGATGCGCATGGGGTCCGCCCGCCTGAGGGGTGTTCAGGAATGCATACAAGGCGCTAGGCTACTCAATACTGTATACAATCTGCAAGGAGGGTGGGCCTCATGCAGGTGCGTGAAGTCCTCGACGTCTACGGCCGCCGGTACCGCATCGGCGAGTCGGACCACGAGCTGCTGGGCCGGCCGCGGAGCCGGATCGCGTGGCTGAGCGGCATCGCCATGCTCGTCACCGGCACCGCCCAGTACGGGTTCGGCGCCTTGGTGCCCGCGTTGGAGCAGCGGTGGAGCCTGGTCGAGCTGTGCTGGGCGTTCGCGCTCTGGACGGCGTGCCAGGCGGGCATCGCGTTCCCGGTCGCGTGGCTGCGCGAACGCGGCCTGCTGCCACCGCGCCACGCCGTCGTCCTCGGCGCCGTGCTCAGTGCGATCGGCCTGCTCACCCTCTCCGCCGACCACCTGCTGGTCCTCTACCTCGGCTACTCGCTGGTCGGCGGCGTCGGCACCGGCCTGGTCTACGCGACGTGCGTCGGCACCGTCATCCGCTGGTTCCCCGACCGGGTCACCGGCCGGATCGCCCTGATCACCGGCGCGTTCGCGCTCGGCGGCGTGCCGTTCGCGCTGGCCGCCGGCCTCTGGTTCGACGGGGGCGACCGGACCGCGTTCCTGTCCGTCGCGGCCCTGGTCGTGCTGGTGGTCGTGACCGCGTGCGGCCTGCCGTTGCGCGACCCGCCGCCGAACTGGTGGCCCGCCGACGTCGACCCGCGCCACCGGGAACTCCGCACGCACCGCAGCAACCGCCCCGCCATCCGCCACTTCAAGCCGGGGGAGGCGCTGCGCAGCGGTGTCCTCGTGCCGATGTACGTGACGGTGGTGTTCGCGGCGGCGGTGTCGCTGTTCGACCTGGTGTTCCTGGCGGCCTTCGCGGACGGGACGGTGTTCGCGGCGGTGGGGCCGGCGGTACTGGCCGCGTCGGCGGGCGCGGGGCGGATCCTCGCGGGCCGGATATCCGAGGCCATCGGCCGTCGGCTCACGTTGCGGCTGGCGATGGCGACCGGCGGCCTGGCCCAGCTCGTGCTGCTGTTCGGCGGTCAGCGGCAGCACGCCGTCGCCCTGCTGATCGGCGCGGGCGTGGCCGGTCTCGGCACGAGCTGCTGCTACTCGTTGCTGGTCGGACTCGTGCGCGAGTACTTCGGCGAGGGCACCGCGCCGCTCAACTTCGCCGTCATCTACAGCGCCAAGGCCCTCGGCGGCGTCATCGGCGTCGGCCTGGCGTCCCTGGTCGTCGTGTCGCACGGCTACCCCGGCCCGTTCCTCACCGCCGCGGCGCTGGGCGTGGCGGGCGCGGCGCTGGGCGGGCGGTTCAGCCGGCCGGGACGTCCCCACCGGCTGCTGCCGCGCCCGCGCGAGGCGTCGTGACCACCCGGCTGCCCCGGTTGGCGCCGGGGCGGCACGTCACCCCCGCGCACGGCTGCTGCCTGCTGGAACTGGTGTCCACGCTGGCGGACGAGGAGTGGACCGACCGGCCCGCGACCGTGCACCCGGTGCTGGGCGCCGTCGCCCGCTGCGTGAACGACCTCAGCACGCCGGACGGCCGCCGTGCGCTGCTGGTCTTCGCGGTGCCGTTGATCGGCACGTCCACCGCCCGCCGCACGGACGCCCTGGTCGAGCACTGCCTCCGCGCGGCGGGCCGCCCCCGTGCCCCTTGGACGAGGTGGTGGCCCGCGCTCGCGGTCCACCGCGCGACCAGGGCCGTGGCGCTCGCCGCGGGGGAGCATCGCGACCAGGCCCTGCGCCGCCTGCTGGCCGAGTGCGCCGAGCTGTGCCTCACGACGGAGGAGTGTCCACATGGGACGAGTGACGAGCAGGCGACGGGTAGTGCGCGTGGTGGACGGCGTGGCCGACGCCCGGGCCGACACCCTCACCGTGGAGGAGCCGCTGGAGGTCCGCGTCGGCGGCAAACCGCTGTCCGTGACCATGCGCACGCCGGGTGACGACTTCGACCTGGCGGCGGGTTTCCTGGTCAGCGAGGGCGTGGTCCGCGCCGCGGAGCACATCACCTCGATCCGCTACTGCGCGGGCGCGACCGCCGACGGCGGCAACACCTACAACGTGCTGGACGTCGTGCTGGCGGCCGGCGTGCCACCACCCGACCCGTCGATCGAGCGCAACTTCTACATGACGTCGTCCTGCGGCCTGTGCGGCAAGGCGAGCCTCGACGCGGTGCGCACCAGCGCCACCTGGCCGGTCGCGGACGACCCGCTCACCGTCGACGCCGAGACCCTCGCCGTGCTGCCGGACGAACTGCGCGCCGCCCAGCGGGTCTTCGACCGCACGGGCGGCCTGCACGCGGCCGGCCTCTTCGACGCGGACGGCGAGCTGCTGTGCCTGCGGGAGGACGTGGGTCGGCACAACGCGGTGGACAAGGTCGTCGGCTGGGGCCTGAAGCAACGCGGCCTGCCCCTCGCCTCCACCGTTCTCATGGTGAGCGGCCGGGCGTCGTTCGAGCTGGTGCAGAAGGCGGCGATGGCCGGCATCCCCGTGCTCGCCGCCGTCTCCGCGCCGTCGTCGCTGGCGGTCGATTTGGCCGCGGAGGTCGGCATGACCCTGGTGGGCTTCCTGCGCGGCACGTCGATGAACGTCTACGCGGGCCGCCACCGCCTGGTCGAACGCTGAGGGGTGACCCACGCCACACTCGAAACCTGTCAGGGATCGCGGCGCTGTCCCGTTCAGAGGCCGAGCGAACCGACAGGAGCGTGAACATGAAGCACCGCATCATCGTCCTGGGAGCCGGCTACGCCGGGGGCTACGCCGCCGGACAGCTCGCCCGCCGCCTGCACGCCGACGACGTCGAGATCACCGTGGTCAACGCCGAGCCCGACTTCGTCGAGCGGATGCGCCTGCACCAGCTCGCCGCGGGCCAGGACCTGCGCCGCTACGACCTGGCGGAGCTGTTCGCGGGCACCGGCATCCGCCTGCGACTGGCGCGGGTGGCCGCCGTCGACCCCGAGCAGCGGACGGTCACCCTGACCGGCGGCGACCGGCTCGACTACGACACCCTCCTCTACGCGCTCGGCAGCACCGCCGCCGACCACGGCGTCCCGGGCGTGGCCGAGCACGCCTTCCCCATCGCCGCCCGCCCCGCGGCGCTGCGCCTGCGGCAGCGCCTGGACGAGCTGGACGGCAATGGGACGGTGCTGGTCGTCGGCGGCAACCTGACCGCGATCGAGGCCGCCACCGAGATCGCCGAATCCCGGCCCGAACTCGCCGTCACCCTCGCCACCAGCGGCGAGCTGGGCGGCTGGCTCGGCCCGAAGGCCCGCCGCCACCTGCTGCGGGCGTTCGACCGGTTCGGCATCACCGTCCACGAGCGCACCACCATCGACCGCGTCGAGGCAGCGCGGGCCCTCGCCGTCGACGGCACCGCCCTCGCCGCCGACGTCACCGTGTGGGCGGCCGGTTTCGCCGTCCACCCCATCGCCGCCGCCAGCGGCTTGGAGGTCACCGACACCGGCCAGATCGTGGTCGACCGCATGATGCGGTCGGTCTCGCACCCCGAGGTCTACGCCATCGGCGACAGCGTCCACGTCATCGGCGAGAACGGCCGGCCGCTGCCGATGTCCTGCGCCTCGGCCGGGTACACCGCCAAGCAGGCGGTGGCCGCGATCGTCGGCGACCTGACCGGTCGCGAGATCCCGAAGACCTCGCTGGCCTACGTCGGCAACCACATCAGCCTCGGTCGGAAGGACGCGATCTTCCAGGTGGTCGACGGCGAGGCGCGGTCGAAGACCTGGGCCCTGCGCGGTCGCCCGGCCGCGCGCCTCAAGGCGGCCGTCCTCCGCGGCGCGGCCTTCGGCATGGGCCACCCGACGTTCGGGATGCCCACCCGCAGGCACCGCGTCACCACCGCGCCCGCCCGCGCCACCGAGGCGGTCATCGCCTAGCGTGACCACCATGGACAGCGCGACCGTGGCGCGTTTCGAGGCCAGCCGGGACCGGCTGGCCTCGTTGGCCTACCGCCTGCTCGGCTCGGCCGCCGACGCCGAGGACGCCGTGCAGGACGCGTTCCTGCGCTGGCAGGCCGCCGACCGGGACCACATCGACGTGCCCGAGGCGTGGCTGACCAAGGTGGTCACGAACCTGTCCCTCGACCGGCTCCGCTCGGCGAAGACGCGGCGCGAACGCGCCGTCGGCGCCTGGCTGCCCGAACCGCTCCTCGAGGGCGACCCGATGCTGGGCCCGGCCGACACCTTCGAGCAGCGCGAATCGGTCACCCTCGCGGTGCTGACGCTCATGGAACGCCTGCCACCGGTCGAACGCGCCGTCTACGTCCTGCGCGAGGCCTTCTCCTACAGCCACGCCGAGATCGCCGACATCCTCGACATCACCGAGTCCGCGAGCCAGCAGCACGCCCACCGCGCCCGCCGCCACGTCGCCGCCGGCCGCAACCACGGCGAGGTCGACCGCGCCACCGCGCGCCGGATCGTCGAGGCGTTCATCGCCGCCGCGTCCTCCGGCCAGACCGAACGCCTGGTCGCCCTGCTGACCGACGACGCGACCGCCATCTCCGACGGCGCCGGGCTGACCGAGAAGCTGCTGCGGTACTCCGTCCCCGAACGCGTCGCCGCCGCCATGCGCGCCGGCTTCAAACCGACCCCGGCGAAGCGGAAGCTGGTCGGCGGGAACCTGGAGATCCACGCCGGCCTGGTCAACGGCTCACCGGCCATGATCGCCGTGGTGGACGACCGGGTGGTGGGCGTCGGCGTCCTGGAGGTCCGCGACGGCAAGATCGCGTCCGTCCGGGGCATGGCCTCACCGGCCCGGCTCGGCCGCATCAGCGAGGAGTGGCGACGGCACGAGCACGACGCCCCGCTCCTCGACTCGTGGTGACCGGCGATCACCGCCAGTCGAACTCGCCGTGGATGGCCGTGGCGAAGTGGAGCCCGCCGCCCATGTGCGCGACGTGGCGAACGTCGTCCACGGTGATCGTGAACTCGGCGTACGGGTAGTCCTCCAGCGTCATCGCGGCCAACTTGTCCGCGTACGCGTCCTCGTCGTACTCCTCGTCGTCCTCATCGCCGAAGTCCCACGGCGGCGGCCAGTTCCGCACCTCGCCGAGGCGGTAGTCGGCAATGACCTCACACGCCCGTTCGTAGAACGCGCGGGCATCACGCTCGGTCCGCACGAACGGCCTGCCGTCGTTGCCGACCGAGAGCGACGCGACGCCGTACCTCTCCATCAACCCCTGCCTGGCCGCCCGCTTCTCCTCGTGGTCGCGGATCCCGTGCACCGCCCGGATCTCGGCCACCTGCTCCTCCGACAGGTAGACGGGCCTGCCGTGGTCCAACGCCATGAGCAGCTCGAACGACGACTTCAGCCCCGGTTCCTCCGCCACGCCGGCCAACTCGTCCAGCTCGAGGTGCAGCCGGTCGTCGGGCAGGTTCCCCTCGCCGGAGGTGAAGAAGTACCCGTGCCGGATCCGGTGCCACACCTCGACGATCATCCGCAACGCGAAGTCCCGACCGGGCGGCACCTCCTCGGCGTCGGGGTTGATGATGTGCACCCGTCCACGCAACGTCGCTCCCGACCTGTCGTCGATCGAGATGCGGTAGGTATCGGTCACTCGCCTGCCCCGTCTTGTCGCTGACCCCCACCCACAACGACGTAACCCACCCCAATCCGGTTCCGCTCGGGTCGGGTCGGAGCGGGTCCACTCGGGTCCGGCTCGATTTGACATGGGGCCCTTACGGGCACCCCAGGCAGGCCAAAGCCGGGCAGGCCTGGCGGAAAAAGCACCCGCCAAGCCTGCCCGGCTTCGTCCAGCCTATGGCACCCGAACCCATGTCAAATCGGGCCTCTGCGGAAGGCTTCGGGCCCGCCGCGCCCCATTTCCACCGACCCGCGCCCATCCCCCTGCCACACCCCCGCCCCCCTGCCACACCCCGCCCTCACCCGTCCACTTCACCGCCCTTCCCCAAATGAAGGGCTTCGTGTCATCCCGCCGACCTGGCGCAGCCCTACCGCGCGTGTCAAGGGGGGCGCTGTTCACCGATGCCCGCACCGTCCACTGTTGCCGCCCCCCTTGATACGTGTGGTAGCCCTTGTGGAGGTCGGTGGGATGACACGAAACCCGACCAACAACGGACCCGCCGCCGAACCACCCACCCCGCCGTCATCCTGCTGATCTGCCCGTCCGGCGAGGACAGTCTTTAACGCTCTGAAACCCCAACACCTTCGATCGCCTAACCCAACACCTCCCGCAACAACCGCGCCGTCTCACTGGGCGTCTTCCCCACCCGAACCCCCACCGCCTCCAACGCTTCCTTCTTCGCCTGCGCCGTCCCTGTCGACCCGGACACGATCGCCCCCGCGTGCCCCATCGTCCGCCCCTCCGGCGCCGTGAACCCGGCCACGTACGCCACCACCGGCTTCGTCACGGACGACCTGATGTACTCGGCCGCGCGCTCCTCCGCGTCCCCGCCGATCTCACCGATCATCACGATCGCCGACGTCTCCGGATCCGCCTCGAACGCCGCCAGCACATCGATGTGCGTGGTCCCGATCACCGGATCGCCACCGATCCCCACCGCCGTCGTGAACCCGACGTCCCGCAGCTCGTACATCAACTGGTACGTCAACGTCCCCGACTTCGACACCAACCCGATCGGCCCAGGTCCACAGATGTCATCCGGGATGATCCCGGCGTTCGACTTGCCCGGACTGATCACCCCGGGGCAGTTCGGCCCGATGATCCGCGTCCGACCGCCCGACGCGACCGCGTGCGCCCAGAACGCCGCCGTGTCGTGCACCGGCACGCCTTCCGTGATCACGACCGCCAACCCGATCCCGGCGTCGACGGCCTCGATCACCGCGTCCTTCGTGAACGCGGGCGGCACGAACACCACCGTCGCGTCCGCGCCCGTCGCCGCCATCGCCTCCGCCACACCGCCGAACACCGGCAGCACCTGACCGTCGAAGTCGACGACCTCACCGGCCTTGCGGGGGTTCACCCCGCCGACGATCCGGGTGCCCGCCTTGAGCATCCGCTTGGTGTGCTTCGCGCCCTCCGCCCCGGTCATGCCCTGCACGATCACGCGAGTTCCCGACGTGATGAAGACGGCCACCTCACACCTCCGGCGCAGCGAGTTCGGCGGCCTTGTCGGCCGCGTCGTCCATCGTGTCCACCACGGTCACCAACGGGTGCGCGGCCTCGGCGAGGATCCGCCTGCCCTCCTCCACGTTGTTGCCGTCCAACCGCACCACCAACGGCTTGGTGGCCGCGTCACCGAGCATCCCCAGCGCCGCCACGACCCCGTCCGCGACCGCGTCGCACGCCGTGATGCCGCCGAAGACGTTGACGAACACCGACCGCACGCCCAGGTCGTTCAGGACGATGTCCAGCCCGTCCGCCATGACCTGCGCGGACGCGCCGCCGCCGATGTCCAGGAAGTTCGCCGGCCGCACCCCTCCACGCCGCTCGCCCGCGTACGCGACGACGTCCAATGTGGACATCACCAGCCCGGCCCCGTTCCCGATCACGCCGACCTGGCCGTCCAGCTTCACGTAGTTGAGCCCGCGCTCCCGCGCCGCCGCCTCCAGCGGATCTTCCCCGGACCCGTCCGCCAACCCCTCGTGCTCCGGGTGCCGGAACGCCGCGTTCGAGTCCAGCGTGATCTTCCCGTCCACCGCGAGCACGTCACCCGACCGAGTCCGCACCAGCGGGTTCACCTCGACCAACGTGGCGTCCTCCGCCACGAACGCCTCCCACAGCCTCACGATCACGTCCGCGACCCGATCGGCCACCTCCGGCGGGAACTTCGCCGCCGTCACGATCTCGTGCGCGACGGCCAGGTCCACCGACGTCACCGGCACCCGCGCCAACGCGTCCGGCCGCCGGGCCGCGACCTCCTCGATGTCCATGCCGCCCTCGACCGACGCCATCGCGAGGAACGTCCGGTTCGCCCGGTCCAGCAGGAACGAGAAGTAGTACTCCTCCGCGATGTCGCTCGCCTCGACCACGAGCACCTTCCGCACCACGTGCCCCTTGATCTCCATCCCGAGGATGTCGGACGCGGCCTCCCGCGCCTCCTGCGGCGTCCGGGCGAGCTTCACACCGCCCGCCTTGCCCCGGCCGCCGGTCTTCACCTGCGCCTTCACCACGACGGTCCCGCCGATCGACGTCGCCGCGGCGTGCGCCTCGTCCGGTGTCACGGCGAGCAGGCCGTGCGGCACCGGGACGGCGTGCGCCGCGAACAGGTCCCTGGCTTGGTGTTCGTGCAGATCCACGGCAGAAGGTCCTCTCCGCGCGGTGGGGCGCCGATGGCGGGCGCTGAAGGCCCGATCGTTGCGAGCTCTGGACATCGGCGCGAACAAGGCGTAACTATATGGGCTACCCCATACGGTATGCAATCTACAACCGGGCCGGTTCCAGGGTCGGGACCCCACCTCTGGAGAGGCGGGCCGACCGCGATCGAAGGAGTTGACCAGCACATGGCGCGGACAGCGACCGAGGCCGCCACGGGCGACAGCGCGGGGCCGGCGGGAGATGCCGACACGGGCCCGGAACTGATCTCCGGCGGGCACCTGGTGGCCAAGGCCCTCAAGGCCGAGGGCATCGACACGATCTTCACCCTGTGCGGCGGCCACATCATCGACATCTACGACGGCTGCGTGGACGAGGGCATCGCGGTGATCGACGTGCGGCACGAGCAGGTGGCCGCGCACGCCGCCGACGCCTACGCCCGCGTCACGGGCAAGCCGGGCTGCGCCGTGGTGACCGCGGGTCCGGGCACCACCGACGCGGTCACCGGCGTGGCGAACGCGTTCCGCGCGGAGAGCCCGATGCTGCTGATCGGCGGCCAGGGCGCGTTGAGCCAGCACAAGATGGGCTCACTGCAGGACCTGCCGCACGTCGACATGATGACCCCGATCACGAAGTTCGCCGCGACCGTGCCGTCCACCGCGCGCATCGCCGACCTGGTGTCGATGGCGTTCCGCGAGGCGTTCAACGGCGCGCCGGGCCCGTCGTTCCTGGAGATCCCGCGCGACGTGCTGGACGCGTCGGTGCGCGTGGACCAGGCGCGGATCCCGGAAGCCGGCCGCTACCGCGCGTCCACCCGCAACGCGGGCGACCCGGCGGCGGTCGAGCGGTTGGCCGACCTGCTCGTGCACGCGAAGAAGCCGGTCGTCCTGTTCGGCAGCCAAGTGTGGACCACCCGCGCCACCGGTTCGGCGATCGAGCTCGTACGCGCGCTCAACATCCCCGCGTACATGAACGGCGCGGGCCGCGGCACGCTGCCGCCCGGCGACCCCCACCACTTCCAGCTGTCCCGCCGGTACGCGTTCGACAACGCCGACGTGATCGTCATCGTCGGCACGCCGTTCGACTTCCGCATGGGCTACGGCCGCCGCCTGTCCGCCAAGGCCACCGTCGTCCAGATCGACCTCGACTACCGCACCGTCGGCAAGAACCGCGACATCGACCTGGGCATCGTGGGCGACGCGAACCTGGTCCTCGACGCGGTCACCCGGGCAGCCTCGGGCCGCACGGACAACGGCGCGGTGGCCCGCAAGCCGTGGCTGGAGGAACTCCAGGCCGTCGAGGAGAAGGCGCGCGAGAAGCGGCTGCCGCAGCTGCTCTCCGACGCGACCCCGATCCACCCCTACCGCCTGGTGCACGAGATCAACGAGTTCCTGACCGAGGACTCGATCTACATCGGCGACGGCGGCGACATCGTCACGTTCTCCGGCCAGGTGGTGCAGCCGAAGTCGCCCGGGCACTGGATGGACCCCGGTCCGCTGGGCACGCTCGGCGTCGGCGTGCCGTTCGTGCTGGCCACCAAGCTGGCCCGGCCGGACAAGGAGGTGGTGGCGCTGTTCGGCGACGGCGCGTTCAGCCTCACCGGCTGGGACTTCGAGACCCTGGTGCGCTACAACCTGCCGTTCGTCGGCATCGTCGGCAACAACTCGTCGATGAACCAGATCCGGTACGGCCAGGCGCAGAAGTACGGCGTGGCGCGCGAGCGGGTCGGCAACACCCTCGGGGACGTCCGCTACGACGAGTTCGCCCGGATGCTCGGCGGTCACGGCGAAGAGGTCCGCGACCCCAAGGACATCGGGCCGGCCCTCCGGCGCGCCCGCGAATCGGGCCTGCCGTCATTGATCAACGTCTGGGTGGACCCCGACGCCTACGCGCCCGGAACCATGAACCAGACCATGTACAAGTAACGCTCCCGTTATACGCCAAGGAGTTTGCTCGGGGAGCACTCCCTCTCAACCAACACAGCCGGCTCACATCAGCCAGCCAGCACACATCAGCCAGCCAGCACACATCAGCCAGCCAGCACACACCAGCCAGCCAGCACACACCAGCCGGCCAGCACACACCAGCCGGCCAGCACGGAACAGCGAGCACACACCACAGTCAAAGGAGGACGTGCCATGGGCAAGGCTCTCGACGGCGTCCGGGTCCTGGACCTGACGCATGTCCAATCCGGACCGTCGGCGACGCAGATCCTCGCGTGGCTGGGCGCGGACGTGATCAAGGTGGAGGCGCCGGGCCGGGGCGACATCACCCGCGGCCAGCTCCGCGACCTGCCCGGTGTGGACAGCCTGTACTTCACCATGTTGAACGCGAACAAGCGCAGCATCACGCTGAACATGAAGAGCGACGAGGGCAAGGCCGTGTTCGGCCAGCTCGTCACCACCGCGGACGTGCTGGTGGAGAACTTCGGCCCCGGCGTGGTCGACCGGTTCGGGTTCACCTGGGACCGGCTCCAGGAGCTCAACCCCGGCCTGGTCTACGCGTCGATCAAGGGCTTCGGCGCGGGCCGGTACGCGCACTTCAAGGCCTACGAGGTCATCGCGCAGGCCATGGGCGGCTCGATGAGCACCACCGGCTTCGAGGACGGCCCGCCGCTGGCCACCGGGGCCCAGATCGGCGACTCGGGCACCGGCATCCACCTGGTCGCGGGCATCCTCGCCGCGCTCTACCAGCGCACGTCCACCGGCCGCGGCCAGCGCGTGCAGGTGGCCATGCAGGACGCGGTGCTCAACCTGTGCCGCGTGAAGCTGCGCGACCAGCAGCGGCTCAAGCACGGCCCGCTCGGCGAGTACCCGAACGAGACGTTCGCCGACGAGGTGCCGCGCTCGGGCAACGCCTCCGGTGGCGGGCAGCCGGGCTGGGCGGTGCGCTGCGCGCCCGGCGGTCCCAACGACTACATCTACGTGATCATCCAGCCGGTCGGCTGGCAGCCGATCACCGAGCTGATCGGCAAGCCCGAGCTCGCCGACGACCCCGCCTGGGCCACCCCGGAGGCCCGGCTGGACAAGCTCGACAAGGCGTTCGCGCTGATCGAGGAGTGGACCGAGCGGCACACCAAGTGGGAAGTGATGGACGCGCTCAACGCCCACGACATCCCGTGCGGCCCGATCCTGTCCACCCGCGAGCTGATCGAGGACGAGACGCTGGCCGAGCTCGGCACCGTGGTCGAGGTCGAGCACCCCGAGCGCGGCGCCTACAAGACCGTGGGCAGCCCCCTGAAGCTGTCCGACTCGCCGGTCGACGTCCAGCGCTCACCGCTTCTCGGCGAGCACAACGGCGAGGTGCTGGCCGAGCTCGGCTACCTGCCCGAGCAGCTGACCAAGCTCAAGGCGATGGGCGCGATCTGAGGTCGAGCCGCGCCCGCCACCCCACTCACCCGCACCCCCACACCCGCAATCCGGACGGGACCCGACCACCGACCGCGATCAACCCAAGGAGACGTCATGCCGGACTACGACCGGGCAGCGGTCGAACGGATCATCGCGGCGGTCACCGCCGAGGGCCGCGCCTCGCTGACCGCGCCCGAGGGCAGGCTGGTGTGCGAGGCCTACGGGATCACCACCCCCGCCGAGGGCCTGGCCGCCTCGCGGGACGAGGCCGTCGCGCTGGCCGCCGACATCGGCCTGCCGGTCGTGCTCAAGATCGTCTCACCGGACATCCTGCACAAGACCGAGGCGGGCGGCGTGCTCGTCGGCCTGGCCACGCCCGAGGAGGTGGCCGCGGGCTTCGACACGATCATCGCCAACGCCGTCGCTTACCAGGCCGACGCGGACATCGTCGGCGTGCAGGTGCAGCGGCTGATGACCTCCGGCCACGAGGTCATCGTCGGCGCGACCACGGACGAGACGTTCGGCAAGGTCGTCGCCTTCGGCCTGGGCGGCGTCCTGGTCGAGGTGCTCAAGGACGTCACGTTCCGCCTCGCGCCGACCACCGCCGCCGAGGCCGCGTCCATGGTGGACGGCATCGCCGCGGCCGAGATCCTGCGCGGTGTGCGCGGCGCGCCGCCGGCCGACCGCGACGCGCTCGCCGACCTGATCCGCCGGGTCGGCGACCTGGTCACGGACTTCCCGGCGCTGGCCGAGGTGGACCTCAACCCGGTGCTGGCCACACCGGACGGCGCCACCGCCGTCGACGTGCGGATCCTCGTCGACCACGAGGCCGCGCGCGAGCCGGTGAGGTTCAGCCAGGAGGACATCCTGGCCTCGATGAACCGGATCATGAAACCGGCCGCGGTCGCCGTGATCGGCGCGTCCAACGAGACCGGCAAGATCGGCAACTCGGTGATGCGCAACCTGGTCGACGGCGGCTACCGGGGCGAGATCTACCCGATCAACCCCAAAGCGGACGAAATCCTCGATCGCAAGGCCTACCGCAGCATCGCGGACGTGCCCGGCGACGTGGACGTGGCGGTGTTCGCGATCCCGGCGAAGTTCGTGCCCGCCGCGCTCGAGGAAGTCGGCGCGAAGGGCGTGGCGGGCGCGATCCTCATCCCGTCCGGCTTCGGCGAGACCGGCAACCACGAGTTGCAGGACGAGGTCGTGGCCATCGCGCGCAAGCACGGCGTGCGCATCCTCGGCCCGAACATCTACGGCTACTACTACACACCCGAAAACCTTTCAGCTACGTTTTGCACCCCGTACGACGTGAAGGGCGGGGTCGCCCTGTCCTCGCAGAGCGGGGGCATCGGCATGGCGATCCTCGGGTTCAGCCGCTCCGCCCGGATGGGCGTGTCCTCCATCGTCGGTGTCGGCAACAAGGCGGACATCGACGAGGACGACCTGCTCACGTTCTTCGAGCAGGACGAGAACACCCAGCTCATCGCCATGCACCTGGAAGACCTCAAGGACGGCCGCGCGTTCGCCGAGACCGCCAAGCGCGTGTCGGCGAAGAAGCCCGTCGTGGTCCTCAAAGCCGGCCGCACCGCCCAAGGCGCGAAAGCCGCCAGTTCCCACACCGGCGCACTGGCCGGCAACGACAAGGTCTACGACGACATCCTGCGGCAGAGCGGCGTCATCCGGGCGCCCGGCCTCAACGACATGCTGGAGTACGCGCGCGGCGTGCCCCTGCTGCCCGCGCCGAAGGGCGAGAACGTCGTCATCATCACCGGCGCGGGCGGCTCCGGCGTGCTGCTGTCCGACGCGTGCGTCGACAACGGGCTCTCCCTGATGGAGATCCCGTCCGACCTGGACGCGGCGTTCCGCGAGTTCATCCCGCCGTTCGGCGCGGCGGGCAACCCCGTCGACATCACCGGTGGCGAACCACCGTCCACCTACCGCAACACCATCGCGCTCGGCCTGGAGGACGAGCGCGTGCACGCCCTGATCCTCGGCTACTGGCACACCATCGTCACCCCGCCGATGGTGTTCGCCGAGCTCGTCGTCGAGGTCGTCCGGCACTACCGGGACCAGGGGATCCACAAGCCCGTCGTCGCCTCACTCTCCGGCGACGTGGAAGTCGAAGAAGCCAGTGAACACCTGTACCGGCACGGCATCGTCGCCTACCCGTACACCACGGAGAAGCCGGTCGCCGTGCTCGGCGCCAAGTACCGCTGGGCCCGCTCCGCCGGGCTGCTGTGAAGGGGGAGCCCCGCCTTTAGAACGCTGTAACTCACCGGGAGGTCCGTTGTGGATACACCCAACTCACCCGCCGAACCGCGGTCGGGCGCGGACGTCACCGCACCTCCGCCGGAGGAACGCGTGTGGCGGGCGGGGCGGCTGGAAGCGATGCCCATCAGGAAACTGCCCGACGCCCCGCCCTCCATCCACATCCTGGGCCCGACGGTGTTCCTCGTCGCGCTCGGCGTCGGCATGGGCGAGTCCTACATGTGGCCGCGGCTGGTGCTGCTGTTCGGCCCGGAGATCCGATGGCTGTTCCTCATCGGCGTGACGCTGCAGGCCGTGGTCATGCTGGAGATGGCCCGCTACGCGATGGCGACCGGTGAGAGCATCTTCTTCGGCGCGGCCCGCGTGTTCAAACCGATCATGTGGTTCTTCTTCACCGTCGCGATCCTGGTCTACATCTGGCCCGGTCACCTCTCCGCCGGGGCCGCCGCCCTGGAGGAGCTCACCGGCATACCGTGGACCGTGTCGGCGTGCGTCGGCCTGATCCTCGTCGGCGTCCTGTTCAGCATGGCCAAGGTGATCTACAACCTGCTGGAGAACGTGCTGTCCCTGCTCATCGGGCTGCTCGTGGTCGGCACCGCCGTAGTAGCCGCGATGGTGGGCACCTGGTCGGACGTGGTGTCCACCATCACCGGCAT
The DNA here is from genome assembly GCF_055603705.1 of Actinosynnema sp. NPDC037264. NCBI lineage: Bacteria > Bacillati > Actinomycetota > Actinomycetes > Pseudonocardiales > Pseudonocardiaceae > Actinosynnema > Actinosynnema sp. NPDC037264. Next base: position 276,534 of record NZ_JBVJVK010000004.1, read on the forward strand.
GTTCCACTTCGGCTACCTGCCGCCCGAGGCGCTCAGCGCGGCCTGGTTCCCGATCATCGTCGGCTCCATCGCGTTCGCCGGCCCGTCGGGCATGCAGCAGATGTGGTACACGTTGCACCTGCGCGACAGCGGCGCCGGGATGGGCGCCCACATCCCCCGCATCCGCGGCCTGCGCCACGCCGGCGAGGAAGAGGCCATGCCCGCGCGCGGGTTCATGTTCGACACCGACGACCCCGCCGAGATGGCGAAGTGGCGCGGGTGGCGGCGCTGGGTCACGTTCGACGCGCTGCTGCTGTTCTGGGGCGTCACGATGCTGGTCACCGTGTCGTTCACGGTGCTGGCGCAGGCCGCCAGCCGAACCAGCCCCGACGTCAAGGCGCTGCTGCACGCGGGGGAGCGGGAAGCCGCGCTCAACGCCATGTCCGACTCGTTCGCCGCGGCGGGCGGCCCCGTCCTCGGTGGCGTGTTCCTCGGGTTCATCGCGCTCATCGGCCTCAACGCCACCCTCGGCCTGTTCGACTCGTTCTCCCGCGGCCAGGCCGACATGACCTACCACTTCGTGCCCGGCGCGAAGCGGTTCCGCATGTCCCACCTCTACGCCGGGTTCCTGTGGGGCGTCATCGCGTTCGGCATCGTCATCCTGCTGTTCGGACCCGCCGACGGACCAGGCGCGATCCTCGACATCCTCGCGTTCCTGTCCACGTTCGCCATGGGCGCCTACTGCGTCGTCCTGCTGCTGGTGAACAACCGCATGCTGCCCAAACCCATCCGGCCCAGGCTGCTCACCAACCTGATCATCGGGTTCGGCGCGGTGTTCTACCTCGGCATGCTGATCTACAGCCTGTTCCGGTTCGGCGTGGTGGTGGGGTGATGCGCGACCGGCTGGAGTTGGCGGTGCCGGGCGCCGTCGTCGGCGCGGTCGGCGGCCTGATCGCCGGGGCGCTGTCGGCGTTCGTCGGCCATCCCGCCGCGTGGGCGGCGGCCACCGCGCTGGCCATGGCCGTGCCGCTCGGGCTCCTCGGCGGCGGCTTCGGCCTGCTCGTCGGCGGCGGGCGGTTCCGGCTCGGCGTGTTCGCACCGGCCGCCCTGTACTGGCTGGTGGGGTTCCCGGCGGCCAGGCTGGTGGCGGAGACCTCGACGGGTTTCCTGCTCGGCGGCGGGTTCACCCCGCCCGACGACGTGCTCGGTTTCTTGGCCTACCAGGGCATCGTCAGCTTCGGCTGGGCCATCGGCTTCCTGTGGCTGCACGAGCGGATCGCACCGCACTGGCTCGACAAGGTGCGTGCGCGCAACCCGTTGGCGCAGCAGTGGTACGAGCGCTACGTGACGCACGCCCGCGTGCTGCGGGAGTCGTCGGCACGCGCCCGACGGAGGCGCGCCGACCGGGACACGACGGCACGGACGAAGTGACCGCCTAGCGAAGGGCTCGCACAGATGGTTCTCCCCACCTGGGTCTGGATCGCGACGTTGATCGGGATCGCCGCGGTGATCGCGTTCGACTTCTACCTCGTGGCGCGCAACCCGCGCGACCCGTCGTTCTCCGAATCGCTGGTGTCGGTCTCGGTGTACGTCGGGCTGGCCGTGCTGTTCGGGCTCGGCGTGCTCGCGTTCGCGGGTCCTCGGTACGGCGGCGAGTTCTTCGCCGGGTGGATCACCGAGTACTCGCTCAGCGTGGACAACCTGTTCGTGTTCGTGCTGATCATGGGTCGGTTCGCGGTGCCGCGCGAGTACCGGCAGAAGGTCCTGATCGTCGGCGTGGTGCTGGCCCTGCTGCTGCGCGCGGTGTTCATCGCGCTCGGCGCGGGGGCGATCGCCCGGTTCGACTGGCTGTTCTACGTCTTCGGCGCGTTCCTGATCTTCACCGCCTGGAAGCTGCTGAAGGAAGGGCCGGGCGAGGACGAGGGCGAGTTCCACGAGAACGCGGCGCTGCGCGCGGTGCGCCGCGTGCTGCCGACGTCCCCGCGGTACGACGGCGCGGCGTTGACCACCCGCGTGGACGGGCGGCGGGTGGTCACGCCGATGCTCATCGTGATGGTCGCGGTCGGCACCACGGACCTGCTGTTCGCGGTGGACTCGATCCCGGCGATCTTCGGCCTGACCAAGGAGCCCTACCTGGTGCTCACCGCCAACGCGTTCGCGCTGATGGGGTTGCGCCAGCTGTTCTTCCTGGTCGGCGGCCTGCTCGACCGGTTGGTCCACCTCGGCAAGGGTCTCGCGGTGATCCTCGCGTTCATCGGGGTGAAGCTGATCCTCGAAGCACTGCACCACCACGGCGTCGACTGGGCGCCGGAGATCCCGATCCTGCTGTCCCTCGGGGTCATCGTCGTGGTGCTGCTGATCACGACCGCGGCGAGCCTGCTGGCGTCGCGCCAGGCCCGGGTGCGGGCCGAGCGGGACGTGCGGCGGGAGGGCGCAGCCGGGTCGTGAGCCGGGGAGCCGGGCGTTGCTGTGGGCTTCGTCCGGCTCCCTCGTCGGGCCTGACCACGGCCGTCAGGAGACGGTGGTGGTCTCTTCGCCCTTGCTGCGCCGGTCGTTCGCGTACTGCTCGATGTCCGCGACGGCGTGGTCGGTCTCCCGGCGCTGGGCGTCCATCGCGGTGTCCAGGCCGAGGCCGATGCGCCTGCCGTCGGCGGAGAACCCGGCGGGACGGGTCAGGGCGTTCTTGAGCTGCTGCCATCCGGGCATGCCTGTGCTCATCTGGTTCGAGTCCTTCCTTGCTCATTCTCGGGTTTGAGCGTTCCTCGGAGTCCGCCCGCGCCATCGCGGAGCGGCTCCACGATCCAGTAGACCGCACGTGCACCAGGTGTACCGGCCGGAGGTGCTACATCCAGAATACAGACTATCGTATACAAAACACTCAAAGCGTGAGGGCCGTCACCTGTACTCGATTCAGGTGGCCTGACCAGGGGTTAGGTGCTCCGAACCGGGGCCAGGGGTGGTGGGCCCCGTCACTCTCAGCGGCCCTCGCTGCCCTCGAGGTGCGCGCGGTAGGCCGTCCGGGTGCGCTCGGTGTGCTGGTTCATCACCCGGCCGGCGGCCTCGGCGTCGCCCTCGGCGATCGCCTTGATCAGCTCGGCGTGCTCGCTCCACGCGTCCTTGCCGCGGGTCAGCGCCAACGGCGCGTAGTACCAGCGGACCCGGCGGTCGACGGTGGCGATCATCTCCGCCAGCACGGCGTTGCCGGACAACCGGGTGATGCGCGCGTGCAGGGCGGCGTTGGCCGCGACGACCCGTTCCACGTCCTTCTGCTTGAGCGCCTCGACGCCCTCGCGCTGCAGCGCCTTGAGCTCGGCGACGTCCTCGGCCGTGGCGTGCTCGGCGGCGAGCTTCGCGGAGTGCGTCTCCAGGACGTTGCGCACGGACAGGAGCTGGTCGGCCTCTTCGTCGGTCGGCGTGTGCACGAACGCGCCCTGGGCCGGGCGCAGGTCGACCCAGCCCTCGGTCTGCAGGCGCTGCAACGCCTCGCGCACCGGCTGGCGGCTCACGCCGAGGTGCTCGGCCAGCTCGATCTCGACGAGGTGCTGACCGGGCTTGAGGGTACGGTTGACGATCAGGTCGAGCAGGGCCTCGTAGACGGCCTGGCGCAACGGTGCGGGCCGCTCGACCTTCCGGGAAGCGGCACTGCTCAGCGATTCGCGGGCCGCGCGACGGGTGGTTCCCGCGCCGATCAGCGGCGCGTTGGGCTGGCTCACGGTCGCCTCCTCGGGCAGGTGTCGGGAATGCCCGATCTTCAGCATACAGATTTTCGTATGCAAAAAGCAATCTGAAGTCACCCGGTCGGGGCGGACGTCACCTGGTGGTGCGCATCGGCCGCCCGGTTGGGCTATCGCTCCCGTAGTTCATACAACATACTGTATGCAATCATCGCGAAGGCGAGGGACGTCATGAAAGTCGCAGTTCTCGGGGCCGGAGCCATCGGCGCTTACGTCGGCGCGGCGCTGCACCGCGCCGGGGTCGAGGTGCACCTCGTCGCACGAGGGGCGCACCTGGAAGCCATGCGCCGCCACGGTGTCCGGGTCCACAGCCCTCGCGGCGACTTCACCGCCGCGCCGCACGCCACCGACGACCCGGCCGACATCGGCCACGTCGACTACGTGTTCCTCGGGCTCAAAGCGCACCAGTACGCCGCCTGCGGCCCGCTCATCACACCCCTGCTCGGCCCGGACACCGCCGTCGTGGCCGCGCAGAACGGCATCCCCTGGTGGTACTTCCACGGGCTCGCCGGCCACCCCCTCGAAGGCGCCCGCGTCGAGGCCGTCGACCCGGGCGGCAGCGTCAGCGCCGTCCTCGACACCCGACGCGCGATCGGGTGCGTCGTCTACTGCTCCACCGAGATCGAGGCGCCGGGCGTCATCCGGCACGTCGAGGGCACCCGCTTCGCCCTCGGCGAACCCGACCGCACCGCCTCCAAGCGCTGCGCGGACCTCAGCGGGGCCATGGTCGCCGGCGGCCTCAAAGCGCCCATCGAACCCGACCTGCGCGACGACATCTGGGTCAAGCTGATGGGCAACGTCGCGTTCAACCCGCTCAGCGCGCTCACCCGCGCCACCATGGCCGAGATGTGCGAGCATCGCGACACCCGCGAGCTCGTCGCCCTCATGATGGCCGAGACCATCGCGGTCGCCCGCGCCGTCGGCTGCCACCCCCGCGTCTCCATCGAGAAGCGCATCGACGGCGCCCACCGCGTCGGCCACCACAAGACGTCGATGCTCCAGGACCTCGAAGCGGGCAAGGCGCTGGAGACCGACGCGATCATCGGCGCGGTCGTCGAGATCGCCCGGCTCACCGGCGTCGCCGCGCCCACCCTGCGCAGCGTGTACGCCGCCATCGACCTGTTGGGGCGCAAGGCACTCACCGCCGCTAGCTGAGAGGACCGACATGTCCCCGATCCTCAAGCCGGGCACCTCGTGGCCCGAGCTGTACGACCGGTGCGCCAAGGCCGCGCCCGAGGCGTTCCACCGCGACCGGCTGCTCAACCACGTCGCCGGCACGTGGCAGCGCATCGGCACGCCCGGTCACGCCACGTCACCCGTGGACGGCTCCACCATCGCCGGACCACCCCGGCTCGACGCCGCACAGGCCGAGCACGCCGTCGCGGCCGCCGTCGACCAGCACCGCGCGTGGGCCGCCGTGCCGTTGAAGGAGCGCAAGGCCCGCACCCTCGCCGCCCTGGCCGACCTGCACGCCCACCGCGACCTGCTCGCGTTGCTGCTGGTGTGGGAGATCGGCAAGCCGTGGCGGCTGGCGACCGCCGACGTCGACCGGTGCCTCGAAGGCGTCGAGTGGTACGTCGAGCAGATCGACCCCATGCTGCACGGCCGGACGCCGCTGCACGGCCCGGTCAGCAACATCGCCAGCTGGAACTACCCGATGAGCGTGCTGATGCACGCCATGCTCGTGCAGGCGCTGGCGGGCAACGCGGTCATCGCCAAAGCGCCCACCGACGGCGGCGTCGGCTGCCTGACCCTGGCGTGCGCCCTCGCCGTGCGGCACGGCCTGCCGCTCACCCTGGTCAGCGGCGGCGGGCGCGAGCTGTCGCCGGTGCTGGTCGGCTCGCCGGACATCGGCTGCCTGTCGTTCGTCGGCGGGCGTGGCGTCGGCGGCGAGATCGTCACCGGCCTCGACGCCACCAAGCGGCACGTCCTGGAGCAGGAAGGGCTGAACTGCTGGGGCGTGTGGGAGTTCGGCGACTGGGAGGCGCTGCGCCCGCAGCTGCGCAAGTCGTTCGACTACGCCAAGCAGCGCTGCACCGCCTACCCGCGGTACGTGGTGCAGCGGTCGTTGTTCGACTCGTTCCTCTCGGCGTACCTGGAAGCCGTCCGCGAGGTGACGTTCGGCCACCCGCTGGCCGTCACGTCACCGGACGACGACCTGCCGGACCTCGACTTCGGCCCCCTGATCACCGACGCCAAGGCCAAGGAACTGGGCGACGTCGTCGACGAGGCGATCGCCAAGGGCGGCGTGCCGCTGTACCGGGGCTCGCCGGACTCCGGCCGGTTCCTGCCCGACCAGCAGACGTCGGCGTACTTCGCGCCGGTCGCGATCCTGGCGCCGCCGCCGTCCTCGCCGCTGCACCACGCCGAGCCGTTCGGACCGGTGGACACGATCGTGCTGGTCGACACGGAAGCCGAGCTGCTGGCCGCGATGAACGCGAGCAACGGCGCGCTGGTGGCGTCGCTGTCGTGCGACGACGAGGCGGTTGCCCGTCGGCTGGCCGGTGAGGTGAACGCGTTCAAGTTCGGCCACAACAAGGCGCGTTCGCGCGGCGACCGGGACGAGGTGTTCGGCGGACGTGGGGCGTCGTGGCGCGGCGCGTTCGTCGGCGGTCCGTTGCTGGTGCACGCCGTCACCGAAGGCCCGCCCGGCGAACGGCTCTACGGCAACTTCCCGTCGTACTCCCTGTACCCGCCCACCTGAGTCGGAGGCTCGGATGTCTGTCGGCGTGGACCGGATCGTCCGCGACGTGGTTGCGCCCGCCGCTTCGTCCGTCGACCGCGACGGCGCCTTCCCCAGGGCGTCGGTCACGGCGTTGGGCGGGCTGCTCGGCATGACGATGTCCCGTGCGGTCGGCGGGCGCGGGTGCGGGTTGGCCGAGGTGGCGGACGTGGTCGAGCGGGTCGCGGCGGCGTGCGGCAGCACGGGTGCGGTGCTGCGTTCGCACTTCGCGGCGGTGGCGGCGGTGGATCGCCTGGGCGATCGGGCCTCGCGGGCGGCCGTCGCGGCCGGCGGGCATCTGAGCACGGTGGCGGTCTTCGGGCCGGGGTCGCACTTCCTGCTGCCGTCGGGCACGGCTTCGCGTCGTGGTGACGTGGTGGACCTGCGTGATCACAAGAGCGGTGTCGTGGCGGCGGGGGAGGCCGACAGCTACGTGTGGTCGAGCGAACCCCTCGCCGCCCACGGCACCACCACGTTGTGGCACGTGCCGGCGAACGCCCCGGGCTTGTTGGTGCCCACCAATCGCCCGGGCCTCGGCCTGCGCGGCACGTGCACCAGCACGGTCTGGGCGGATCCGGCCCACGTCCCCGCGGACCGCCTGCTGGGTTCGGACGGTCGCTCCTTCGACACCGTCGTGCACCACGTGCTGCCTTGGCACGTCGTGCTCGGCGCGTCGGTGGCGTTGGGCGTCATGGGCGGAGCCGTCGACGCCGTCGCATCACACATCGACCCCACCGAGCTGCTCCGCCTGCGTCTGCGCGCGGACGCCGTGCGCGTGCTGCAAGCAGACGCGGTCGCCGCCGTGGACTGGGAACCGGATAGGGCGAGACGCAAGCTGTGCCAGTTGGCGGTGCACGCCGCCGAAGCCCTGGCCTCGGTCACCGACCTGGCGCTGAAGGCGTCGGCCGAGATGCCCTGGCCCACCCGGTCCGCCGTGGAGCGCCACTTCCGCGAGGCGAGGGCCCTGAACGCCCACCCGCCGACCGCCGACGCCTTCACCGAGTTCACCGCCCGCGCCGAGCCGGACCACCCCAAGGCGACCCGGCTCGGCGCTTGACCTGCGCTTATCCTGTCCGCTCGATTCACGAACGGGTGAACCTGAAACTCCCCATCAACCACAACGCCGTTATCGAGGCCGTCGAACGTCGGTTGAAACGAAGAGGAGGCCCGACCAACCCACGGAACGCGCTCAGTGGCCAACCCACGGAACGTGCTCAGTGGCCAACCCGCAGAAGGCGCGTCCGTGACCAATCCGCGGGAGGCACCCGCGGAAGGCGCGTCAGTGCACCCCGAGCACGCCGTCCACCCGCCGCGGGATGCCCAACGGGTTGCCCTCGCGCAGCTCGGCGGGCAGCAGGGCGTCCGGCCAGGACTGGTAGGTCACCGGTGCCACCCACCGCCGGATCGAAGTCGCCCCGACGGACGTGTGGAGCGGGTTGGTGGTGGCCGGCCACGGGCCGCCGTGGTGCATGCCCCAGGCCACCGCGACACCGGTCGGCCAGGCGTTGAAGATCAGCCGACCCACGACCGGCCGCAGCGCCTCGGCGACGCGCCCCGCGTGCTCGTGCTCGGACTCGGCGGCGTGCACGGTGCCGGTGAGCGTGCCCGGCAGCCGGGGGAGGACCAACGCCAGCTCGGCCGGGTCGGTGTAGGTCACCACGACCGCCGCCGGGCCGAAGTGCTCCTCGGTCAGCTTCTCGAGGTTGTCCGCGAACGTCGCCAGCGGCACCTGGAACAGGCGCGGTTCGACGCTCCAGCCCTCGGTGGGCGCGGTGCCCTCGGCCACCAGGTCGGCCAGGCCGGAGGCGGCCAGGCCGTCGGTGCCGGAGCGGTACGAGTCGCGCATCCGCTCGTTCAGCATGGGGCCGCCCGCGGCGGCCGAGACGGCGTCCGCCAGGGCCGGGACCAGGGAGGCCGGGGCGAAGAGCAGGCCCGGGTTGGTGCAGAACTGGCCCACGCCCATGGTCAGGGAGCCGACGAACTCGGCCGCGAAGCCCTCGGGCCGCGCGGCGGCGGCGTCGGGCAGCACCACGGTCGGGTTGACGCTGCCCAGCTCGCCGTAGAACGGGATCGGGTCGGGACGGGCGCCGGCCAGGTCGTACAGGGCGCGGCCGCCCGCGGTGGACCCGGTGAAGCCGACCGCCTTGATCGCGGGGTGCTTGACCAGCGCCACCCCGGCCTGCTGACCGTGCACGATCCCGAACACGCCCGCCGGCACGACGGAGGCCACGATCCGCGCCGTCTCCCGCGACGTGCCGGGGTGCGACGGGTGCGCCTTCACGATCACCGGGCAGCCCGCGGCCAGCGCGGACGCCGTGTCGCCGCCCGCCACCGAGAACGCGAACGGGAAGTTCGACGCGGCGAAGACGCCCACCGTCCCGAGTGGACGGAGCATGCGCCGCAGCACGGGCCGCGGCGGGATGATGCCCGGGTCCGCCGAATCCAGCGTCGCCTCGACGTAGCTGCCCTCGCGCAGCACCTCGCCGAACAGCCGCAGCTGGTTCGTCGTCCGCTTCAGCTCACCCGTCAACCGCGGCACGCCCAGCGCCGTCTCCGCGTCCGCCAGTTCCACCAGCGCGTCGGCCGAAGCGTCGAGGGCGTCGGCCACGGCGTCGAGCACCGAAGCCCGCTCCACCGCCGGCAACGACGACCAAGCCGGGAACGCCGCCGCGGCCGCCCGGGCCAGCGCGTCCACCTCGCGGTCCGACGTCTCCGGCACCGCCGCGCCCACCGGCTCACCGGTCCGCGGGTTGTAACCCTGCTCGCTCATCGGCCCGCCTCCTTCACCGCGGTGTCGAACTCGGGCGTGCACCACACGCCGCCCAAGTACGTCATGGCCGGGGAGCCGGGATCCGGCGCGCCCGCGGCCAGGACCTCCTCCGCGTACACCTCGGAGTCGTCGGCGGACTTGTACCCCAACGCCTCCGCCTCGCTCAGCGAGAACCACCGCCGCGTGTTGTCCGACACGCCCCACACCACCCGGAACCCAGGCGACGGCGCCGACAGGCACGCCTCGAACAGCCGCGCGCCGTCGTCCGGCGACAACCACGTCGACAACATCCGCGCGTCACGCGGCTTCTCGAAGCACGACCCGATCCGGACCGCGATCACGTCGAGCCCGTACCGCGACGCGTACAGGCTGCCCAACGCCTCCAACGCCACCTTGCTCACGCCGTAGTACGTGTCCGGCTGCGGGAACAGGTAGTCGCCCGCCTCACCCGACCCGCGCTCGTAGTACCCGACCGCGTGGTTGGAGCTGGCCAGCACCACCCGGGACACCCCGGCCCGCCGCGCCGCCTCCAGCACCACGTGCGTGCCGTTGATGTTGACGTCCAGGATCTCCGCCCACGGCCGCTCCAGGCTGTGCCCACCGAGGTGGATCACCGCGTCGACGCCCGCGCACGCCTCCTCCATCGCGGCCTGGTCGGTCACCGACGCCGTGACCAGCTCGACCCGCTCACCGTCGGCGGCGGCCGGCAGCGGCGCGATGTCGAGCAGGCGCAGGGTCCGGTCCGGCGCGGCCAGTCGGGTGCGCATGAGCGTGCCGACTATGCCGGCGGCGCCGGTGATGAGGATTCGCTCGGTCACGTCGAGCCCTTTCGGAATCGGAACGGGAATCAGCGGCCGAACTGGCGCAGCAGTTCGGTGATCGTGCGGGCCGCGTGCAGCAGCGCTTCGACGACCTGGCGCTCGTGGTCCGGGTCGAGCCGACCCAGCGGCACCGAGCAGCTCATCGCGTCGAGCACGGGATTGCGGTAGGGCAGGGCGACGGCGAAGCAGCCGAGGCCCGGCGTGTTCTCCTCGCGCTCGTGCGCGTACCCGACCGCGCGGAAGCCCGCGAGCTGGGCGTGCAGCGCCGGGCGTTCGATGATCGTGTTCGGGGTCAACGGCGTCAGCCGCGCGGGCAGGATCGCGTCGACCTCGGCGGGCGTGCGGGCGGCGAGCAGCGCCTTGCCCAGCGACGTGGAGTGCGCGGGCAGCCGCCGTCCGACGCGGGACACCACGCGCAGGTGGTGCTCGGACTCGCGGCTGGCGAGGTAGACCACGTCCGCGCCGTCGAGGCGGGCCAGGTGGACCGTCTCGTTGATCTCCCGGCGCACCTGCTCCATGACGCGGATGGCGACCTGCACCACCGGGTCGTGGTCGAGGTACGACGTGCCGACGAGCAGGGCGCGCACGCCGATTCCGTACGTGCCGCGGGTGGGGTCGAGCTCCACCCACCCCCGGGCGACGAGCGTCTGCAAGAGCATGTAGAGGCTCGACTTCGGGTAGCTCAGCTCGCGGTGCAGTTCGGTCAGGGTCAGCGGGCGGTCCGACGCCGACAGCACTTCGAGCAGTTCCACAGTCCGATCGGCCGACTTGACCGCGTTCGGCCGAGCGGGTGACGCGGGTCCAGTCACCAAGTCCTCCACGGGAAACGTTCCGGCAACACGCACTTGACACGTCGCTGCGCCGATTCTTACAGTCCGCCCAACACGTTCACAAGTACGACCCTAATTCATATATATGAACAGTACGGCCGTGAACAGGAGTCGCCGTCCATGACACTCTCCCGCCGGTGCGCCACGGCCGTCGCTGTAGTGACCGTTGCGGGTCCGATCACGCACCCGACCTGCGGCTACCGGCCGTCCGACGGAGCGGCGCACCGCCACGCGCCGCCCTCGGCTCGAACGCGCCGCGCGGCGAGGTCGCCCGAGGTCCGCACCAAGTCTCCCGGCGCACGGCTCGGCGTCGAGGCAGACCCCGCCGGAACGACGGCATCCGCCGAACCGGTGAACTCCCGCGAACGGCCCGGGTTGCGCAACTCCTGGACTCGGACCGTCCATTCGCTCAGGGTGTCCCGGTGACACCGGTGGACACCGCCTTGGACGTGGGTGCGACGGCCAGTGGCGGCGGTGCCGTCGCGGCCCACCCCGTGGGGCGATCCCGACCTCGGGGTCGCCCCACGGAACCACACCCGAACCATTGTCACGTCGGCGGGGACTCGCTCATCAGCGCCGATGGTGCCCCTGCTGCTCCACTTCGCCGCCAGTGCGCTCGCCGCCTGCGCGCTGCCGCGCGAGGAAACGCAAAAGTCCTTCCTGCGTGGGATCACCACGGGAGCGATCAAGGGATGAAGGTCTGGGTATGCAACTGGATGGGGTGCTGTTCTTCCCGGTGACGCCGTTCGACGCGGACGGCGCGCTCGCGGAGGACGTGCTGGCCGAGCACGTCGAACGAGGGGTGGCGGCGGGCGCGGGCGGCGTGTTCATCGCCTGCGGCACGGGCGAGTTCCACGCGTTGGAGCCGTCGGAGGTCGAGCGGGCGGTGGCCGTCGCGGTCGAGGCGACCGCCGGGCGGGTGCCGGTGTTCTCGGGTGTCGGCGGCCCGCTGCCGACGGCCAAGCTGATCGCGCGCGCCGCCGAACGGGTCGGTGCGGACGGTTTGCTGCTGCTGCCGCCGTACCTGGTGACCAACCCGCCGAAGGGCCTGGTCAGGTACGTGACGGAGGTGGCGGGCGCGTCGGACCTGTCGCTGATCGTCTACCAGCGCAACAACGCGGTGTTCACGCCGGAGACGGCGGTGGAGGTCGCGTCGCTGCCGACCGTGGTCGGGTTCAAGGACGGGCTCGGGGACATCGACCTGCTGCACCGCATCGTGCTCGCGGTGCGCTCGGGCGTCGACAAGCCGTTCCAGTTCTTCAACGGCCTGCCGACCGCGGAGCTGACCGTGCCCGCGTACCGGGGCATCGGCGTGGACCTGTACTCGTCCGCGGTGTTCTGCTTCGCGCCGGAGATCTCGCTCGGCTTCTACCACGCGGTGCGCAGTGGTGACGACGCGTTGGTCAACCGGTACCTGTTGGAGTTCTACAAGCCGCTGGTCGAGTTGCGCGACAAGGTGCCCGGCTACGCCGTGTCACTGGTGAAGGCGGCCGTGCGGGCCACCGGGCTCGACGTCGGCGGCGTCCGCGCGCCGCTGCTCGACCCGACGCCCGAGCACGTGGCGGAGCTGGAGAAGGTCGTCGCGGCCGGTCGGAGCCTGGCCGCATGAAGATCACCGACATCACCATCACCCCCGTCGCCTTCCGCGACCCGCCCCTGCTGAACTCGGTGGGCGTGCACGAGCCGTGGGCGCTGCGCACCATCGTGGAGGTGCACACCGACGAGGGGATCTCCGGGCTCGGCGAGAGCTACGGCGACATCGGCCACCTCACCCGGATGCGCACGGCCGCGCCCGCGCTGGTCGGCCTGGACGTGCACGCGCTGAACGACATGCACTCCCGGATCGCGGCGGCGCTCGGCGGCGAGGCGGGGTCGGACCGGCACGGGCTGACCGGGCCGCTGACCGTCGAGTCCACTGTGGACCGGGTGTTCTCGCCGTTCGAGGTGGCGTGCTGGGACATCCGCGGCAAGGCCCTCGGCCGCCCGGTGAGCGACCTGCTCGGCGGCGCCGTGCGCGACGCCGTGCCGTACAGCGCGTACCTGTTCTACAAGTGGGCGGGCCACCCCGGCGCGGAGCCGGACGAGTTCGGCGAGGCGCTCGACCCGGCGGGCATCGTGGAACAGGCCCGGCTGCTCATCGAGCGGCACGGGTTCGGCTCGATCAAGCTCAAGGGCGGCGTGTTCCCGCCCGAGCAGGAGATCGAGGCGATCCACGCGCTGCGCGAGGCGTTCCCCGACCACCCGCTGCGGCTGGACCCCAACGCGGCGTGGACGCCGGAGACGTCGCTGAAGGTCGCCGAGGAGCTCGACGGCGTGGTCGAGTACCTGGAGGACCCCGCGCCGGAGATCGACGGGATGGCGGAGGTCGCGGCCCGCGCGCCGATGCCGTTGGCGACGAACATGTGCGTGATCGCGTTCGAGCACATCGCCCGGTCGGTGGAGGTGGACGCGGTGCAGGTCATCCTGTCCGACCACCACTACTGGGGCGGCCTGTCGCGGTCCAAGGAGCTGGCCGGGATCTGCCGGACGTTCGGCATCGGCCTGTCCATGCACTCCAACTCGCACCTGGGCATCAGCCTGGCCGCGATGACGCACCTCGCCGCGTCCACGCCGAACCTGAACTACGCGTGCGACACGCACTACCCGTGGAACGTCGCGGACGACGTGATCACCACGCCGTTCACGTTCGTGGACGGCGCCATCCCGGTGCCGACCGCGCCGGGGCTGGGCGTCGAGCTGGACCGCGACGCGTTGGCCCGGCTCGCGGAGAACTACCGGACGTGCGGCCTCGTGCAGCGCGACGACACCGGTTACATGCAGGAGCACGACCCGTCTTACGAGAGGAAGCGCCCCCGGTGGTGACCACCGTTGCGCACTTGTACCCCTGGGATGTCGTGGGGGACCCGTCCGCCGTCGAACGGGTCGCGTCGTTGGGGGTGGACGCGGTGGCCCTCGCCGCGTCCTACCACACGGTGCGGGCCGCGACGCCGTTCCACCCATCGCACCGGATGGTGGACGCGCGGCACGCGGCGTTCTACCTGCCCGTGCGGGAGGAGGCGTGGCGGGACAAGCGGTTGGTGCCCGCCGAACCGTCGTGGATGGGCGGTGCGGACTCCTACACCGAGGCTTCGGACGCCCTGCGGGCGGCCGGGTTGCCGGTGTACGCGTGGACCGTGCTGACGCACAGCAGCCGGCTGGGTGACGCTCATCCGGACGTGGCGGTGCGTAACGCTTTCGGTGACCTGTACCCGTACGCGCTGTGCCCGTCGAACGACGACGTGGTCGAGTACGCCCGGACGCTGGTGTCCGAGGTGCTCTCGCTCGGGCGGCCGGACGGGATCGTGCTGGAGGCGTGCGGGCCGCTGGGGTTCTTCCACGGCGGGCACCACGAGAAGACCGACGGCGCGGACTGGTCGGCCGTGCAGCAGAAGCTGCTGTCGCTGTGCTTCTGCGGGGCTTGCGCGCGGCGTTATGACGACCCGGAGGGGTTGCGCGCGCTGGTTCGCGCTGGGGTCGACAACGGTGTCGGCAGCGTGGACGAGGCGTTGGGGGATCGGACTGCCGACGTGCGCGCGGTGCGCACGGAGATCTCCCGTTCGCTGCGGCGCGACCTCGTGGGGTTGATCAGGTCGACGTCGCCGGGCACGCGCATCGCCGCGCACGCGACGGCCGACCCGTGGGGCACCGGGCCGTTCGCCACGGTGGCCGGGGGCGTCGACGCCGACGTCGACGTGCTGACGTTGACGTGCTGGCCGGGCGTGGACGCGTCGCTGCCCGCGATCCGCGCCTTGCGCGCGGAGACCGACGTGCGCACTGCCGCGTACGTGCTGGCCCTGCCGCCGAAGCCGGCGGACGGCGACGAGCTGCTGAAGGAGTGGCTGGCCTACGCGGAGGCCGGCGTCCAGGAGTTCCACCTCTACCACGCGGGCCTGGCCTCCGAACCCCGCCTGGCCGCCCTCCGCCACGCCATCACGGGCCTCGACCAAGCCCTCCGCTGACCCGCGTGTCGAACGTTCAGGTACCCCGAGTTCAACGCTCACGTCGGTCATCCAGGGCGCTGAGCGTTGAATTCAGGGGGTCCTGAGGGTTCGACACGCGGGACCTGGAGGTTCGGCGCGCGGGTTCACTGGATCGGGTAACTGTGAAGAAGGGTGGGCAACCCGCGGGGTGGGTTGGTCCGTCCTTGGGGCATGAGAAGCCTTGGAACCGCTATCGGCGCGGGTGTGCTGCTGGTCGTGCTCGCCGCCTGCGCAACGTCCACGCCCGTCGGTCCGGGCAACGGGCCGACGTTGACCACCTCGGCCGAACCCACCTCGCCCAGCGTCGAGGAGCCGGAGTTCGAGAGCCCCGTGCCGCCGGGCGGCCAGGAAGTGCCCGAGAACCGGATCGACGCGGCCGCCGTCCCCGAGGGCAACCCCACCACCACCTGGACCGAGGGTGACGGCAGCGTGCTCGGCGTCATCGCCCAGGAAGCCGGCTGCGGCAAGGCGAGCGTCGAGATCGCCGAGCAGAACGCCCAGGTGGTGAAGGTGGTGCTGGTCGAGACCACGCCGCTCGACCAGCCGGTCTGCACGATGGACATCCGCTACCCGCCGCTGACCGCGAAGCTCGACGCGCCGCTCGGTGACCGCACGGTCGTCCTGAGCACCCGGCAGGACCAGAAGTAATCCCCTCCGGTGCCCGGTCGGCCTGCCCCCGGTCGGCCGGGCATCGCCCGCTTTGCAACCTCGCGACCCCGAGTACCGTCCTCCAGCTATGAGGAACGTCAAGGTCGCCGTCGCCTTCTCCCTGCTCGCGCTCGCGGGGTGCAGCACCACCACCGACACCGCCCCGCCCGGCGGGTCGTCCACCACGGTCACCACGACGGGTTCGTCGTCTGCCCCGACAACGTTGTCATCCACCGCCGACGCCCAACCGACCGCACCGCCGCCGCAGACCAGCGCCGCGCCGCTGGCCGGCGGGCCGACCGAGGTGTCGGCCACCCAGGTCGACGGCGGCACGCTGCCCGACCACTACAAGCGGCAGGCGTGGACGTCGGCGGACGGCCGCACGGTCCAGGTCGTCGGCGTCGCGGGCGGCTGCCGGACGGCGAGCGCCGAGGTGACCGCCCAGTCCGGCGACCAGGTGTCGATCACCCTCGTCACGACCTACTACCCGCCGCCCGAGGGCGTCCAGTGCACGCAGGAACTGCGCGACGTGCCGCTGAACGTCACCCTCGACGCGCCCCTCGGCTCACGCCGCCTCGTCCTGGAGGCCCGCCAGGACCGGGCTTGACCTTCACGCGGACGTGAAGCTCTACGTTCGGTCCCCATGACGATCTTCACCGGCAAGGCGGTGGTCGTGACGGGCGCGGGCACGGGGATCGGACGTGCCGTCGCACGCGGGTTCGCCGCACAGGGCGCGTCCGTGCTCGCCGTCGGACGGACCGCCGAGACCCTGGCCGAGACCGCCGCCGACCACCCCGGGATCCGCCCGTTCACCGCCGACGTCTCCGCCGCCGAACGGGTGGTCGACGCCGCCGTCACCGAGTTCGGCCGGCTCGACGTGCTGGTCAACAACGCCGCCGTCCCCTCGGGCGACGCGATGGTCGCCACCAACCTGGTCGCCCCGATCCGCCTGGTCGAGGCGGCCCTGCCGCACCTGGAGGACACGCGCGGCGTCGTGGTCAACGTCAGCACGGCCATCGGTCAGCGCGGCTGGCCGATGCCCGGCGGTGAGCTGTACGCGGCGCTGAAGTCGGCGCTGGACTCCCTGACCAGGAGCTGGGCCGTGCAGTACGCGCCGCGCGGCGTGCGGGTGGTGGCCGTCGCGCCGGGTCCGATCGCGACGCCGATGCAGCAGGACGAGGCACGGCGCGCAGCGCTGATCGCCCGCGTGCCACTGGGCCGGGTCGGGCAGCCGGACGAGGTCGCGTTCTGGGTGATCCAACTCGCCCGACCCGAAGCCGCGTACACGACCGGTGTGGTGCTGCCCGTCGACGGCGGCGCGCTGGTCGGGTGACTACCCTGCGACGGGTGCGGATCGGCGAACTGGCACGGGCCACCGGCACCTCCACGCGGGCGCTGCGGTTCTACGAGGAGCAAGGCCTCCTCGACTCCGAACGCGCGTCCAACGGGTACCGCCGCTACGGTCCCGACGCGGTCGCCCGCGTGCGAGCCATCCGCTACCTGCTCGACCACGGCCTCACGCTGGAGGACGTCGCCCACTTCCGGCACTGCCTGCACGGCGACGTGGCGAACGCCGAGCCGGCCCCGGAGCTGGTCGCGGTCGCCGAACGCAGGCTCGCCGTGCTGACCAGCCGGATCGACGCGCTGATCGAGGTGCGCGATCACCTCGCGGACGGCGTGCGGCGGGCGCGGGCGGCCGAGCGGGTGAATACCTGAGAAACTTTCGCGTCACGGCTTCCGGTCGGACGGCGGGGCCGCCAGACTCCGATGACGTGAGACGACCTCTCGGCCTGGTGCTCGCCGTCGTGCTCGCGACGACCGCCACCCCCGCGCTGACCGCCACCGCGCTGACCACCCCCGCGTCCGCCGACACCGCCACGTCCGCCGACACCGCCGGGCAGTTCTCCGTGCTGACGTACAACGTCGCCGGCCTCCCGGAACCGCTCTCCGGGTCCGACCCGGCCGAGAACACGCCGCTCATCGGCGCACGCATCCGGGACTACGGGGTGGTCAACGTCCAAGAGGACTTCAACTACCACGCCGCCCTGTACGCCGCCGACAACCACCCGCACCGCACGCCCACCAGCGGGGGAGTGCCGTTCGGCGACGGCCTGAACACCCTCTCGGCCCACCCGTACAGCGACTTCACGCGGGTGAAGTGGGACAAGTGCAACGGCACGGACTGCCTCACGCCCAAGGGCTTCACCTACGCCCGCCTCCACCTGGCCGAAGGCGTCCACGTCGACCTCTACAACGTCCACGCCAACGCCGGCAGCACGGACGCCGACCTGGCCGCCCGCCGCGCGAACATCACGCAGCTGTCCCAGTACGTCGCCCGGAACTCCGCCGGCAACGCGGTGATCATCATGGGCGACACCAACACCCGCTACACCCGCACCGGCGACAACATCCGCGACCTCGTCCGCGCCAACGGCCTCACCGACGCCTGGGTGGAGCGCGTCCGGAGAGGCGTCGAACCCGCCCTCGGGGCGCCCGCGCTGGTGTGCGACCCGGCGAACGTCACCGACACGTGCGAGGTCGTGGACAAGGTCTTCTACCGCGACAACGCCCACGTCGACCTCACCGCCACCGCCTACCGCAACGACCACGCCTCCTTCCTCGACCCGGACGGCGAACCGCTGTCCGACCACTACCCGCACGCCGTCGGCTTCTCCTGGCGGCTCGCCGACCACCTGCGCCTGAGCGAGGAGTTCGGCGGCCCGCACGGCACGCCGTTCACCGACGTAGAGGCCATCCGCCCCGGCACGACGGTGCGCGAGGTGACGCTGAGCGGCGGCGCACGCCTCGACCGCATCGGCCTCACGCTCGCCGACGGCACCGCGCTCGCGCACGGCGGCACCGGCGGCACGCCGACCACGCTCACCCTCCAGCCCGGCGAGCACCTGACGACGGCCACGCTCACCCGAGGTCAGCGCGACGGCCGCACCCGGGTCTTCTCCGTCCGCATCACCACCACCCTCGGCCGAACCGTCACCGCCGGCACGCCCACCGCCGACCAGGTCACCTTCACCGCGCCCGCGGGCTGGCACATCGCCGGCTTCACCGGCCGTTCCGGGGCCGAGGTCGACCGGCTCGGCGTGGTCTACACCCGCTGACCGCTCACTCGGCGGTCGCGAAGGACGCCACCCCGTCCCACGCCAGCCACAGGTCTGCGTCGACCTGGTCCTCGTCCGCGACGATCGTGCCCGTCTCGCCGACGTAGAGGCCCAGGTCGCACCGGTGCGCCAGCAGCACCCGGGTCATCCACGCGTGCAGGTCCTCCTTCTCGTCGACGAGCTCCCGCGCGACCGTCCGGAAGTACACCCCGGTCCCGGACGTCTCGATCAAGCTCACCTGGTGGAAACGCGACCCCATTCGCACTCACTCCCCGCATGTGGTTGTATACTCTCTGAATTCGGGACGACTATCTCGTACGTACAGGATGTGCACAAGTCCCGATCGGGTGATGATCGAGGAGAGCGATGACCAGCCCACACCGCAGCGCCGCCCGCATCCAGATCGGCACCACGCTGCGCCGCATGCGCGAAGAGGCGGGCGTGCCCCGGGAGAAGGTGGGCGAGGTCCTGCACTGCACGATGACCAAGATCAGCAACATCGAGAACGCGATCAGCGGCGTCAAGCAGGCCGAGCTGGAGAAGCTCCTGGACCTCTACGGAGCCGACGAGGCGACCCGCGAGGACCTGCTCGCGCTCAACTCCGAGGCCCACCGCCGCCGACCGAAGAGCAAGATCGGCGGCACGATCCAACCCTGGCTGCGCCGCATCCTGGACGTGGAGGCCATCGCCACCGAGGCCCTCTACTCGTCGTTCGAGCTGATCCCCGCCGTGCTCCAGACCGAGGAGTACGCCCGCACGCTGATGACCGGGATCGGCCTCGACGGCGAGGTCCTGGAGAAGAACCTCCGACTGCGCATGGAACGACGAGCGCTGCTGACCGACCGCGAACCGCCGCTGCGGTTGTGGGCGGTGATCGCGGAGCCGGCGTTCCGGGCCAACGTCGGCGGCCCGGAGGTCATGCGGGACCAGCTCAAGCACGTGCTCGCCCTGACCGAGCTGGACAACGTCGTGGTGCAGGTGATGCCGCAAGGGGTCGGGGCCCACGCGTTGACCGGTACTACGCTGACCTTGTTCCGGCTGCCCGAGAAGCTGCCGTCGCTGATCAGCGTCGACACACCGTACGGTGCCCAGTTCGTGGACGGGGTCGACCAGCTGGAGAAGACGAGCCGGTGGTTCGACTACACCCGGGCGAAGGCGTTGGGGGTGGAGGAAAGCCGCGAACTCCTGACCCGGATCACGGAGGAGACCACATGACCCTGAAGCCCGGCGAGTGGACGAAGTTCAGCGGCGGCGGCGACAACTGCGTCGAGGTCATGCGCACGGCCGACGAGGTGCTCGTCCGCAACAGCAACCGGCCTGAAGAAGTCCCACAGCGCTTCACCTTCAGCGAGTGGGACTTCTTCACGCGCGGCGCCAAGCTCGGCGTGTTCGACCTGTAAGACCTGCGAAGGCCGGAAGGGCTACTTCCGGAACGAGATCTGGAGGGTCGGGGCGGAGGTCTCGGCGAAGAAGTCGTTGCCCTTGTCGTCCACCACGACGAACGCCGGGAAGTCCTCCACCTCGATCTTCCAGACCGCTTCCATGCCCAGCTCGGGGTACTCCAGCACCTCGACCTTGCGGATGCAGTCCTGGGCCAGCCGCGCGGCCGGGCCGCCGATCGAGCCCAGGTAGAACCCGCCGTGCGTGGCGCACGCGGACGTCACCTGCTTGGAGCGGTTGCCCTTGGCCAGCATCACCAGCGACCCGCCGGCGGCCTGGAACTGCTCGACGTAGGAGTCCATCCGACCGGCCGTCGTCGGCCCGAACGACCCGGAGGCGTAACCCTCGGGCGTCTTGGCCGGTCCGGCGTAGTACACCGGGTGGTCCTTGAGGTACTGCGGCATCGGCTCGCCCGCGTCCAGCCGCTCCTTGATCTTGGCGTGCGCGATGTCCCGCGCCACCACCAACGGGCCGGTCAACGACACGCGCGTCTTCACCGGCAACGCCGACAGCGTGGCGCGGATCTCCGCCATCGGCCGGGTCAGGTCGATGTTCACGACCTCGTCGGACAGGTTCTCGCCGGTCACGTCGGGCAGGAAGTGCGCCGGGTCGCGTTCCAGCTGCTCCAGGAAGATGCCCTCGGGGGTGATCTTCGCCTTGGCCTGCCGGTCCGCCGAGCACGACACCGCGATGCCGACCGGGCAGGACGCGCCGTGCCGGGGCAGCCGGATCACGCGCACGTCGTGGCAGAAGTACTTGCCGCCGAACTGGGCGCCGATGCCGAAGTTCCGGGTCAGCTCCAGCACCTGCTGCTCCAGGTCGACGTCCCGGAACGCGTGGCCCGCGGCGGAGCCCTCGGTGGGCAGGCCGTCGAGGTAGCGGGCGGACGCGAGCTTGGCGACCTTCAGGTTCTGCTCGGCCGACAGACCGCCGACGACCACGGCGAGGTGGTACGGCGGGCACGCGGCCGTGCCGAGCGAGCGCAGCTTCTCGTCCAGGAACTTGGCCAGCCGCGAGGGGTTCAGCAGCGCCTTCGTCTCCTGGTACAGGAACGTCTTGTTGGCCGAACCGCCGCCCTTGGCCATGAACAGGAACTCGTACTTCGGCTCGACGCCGGGCGCGGTGAACAGGTCGATCTGCGCGGGCAGGTTGGTGCCGGTGTTCTTCTCGTCCCAGAAGGTGACCGGCGCCATCTGCGAGTACCGGAGGTTCAGCTCCTGGTAGGCCTCGAAGATGCCGCGCGACAGGGCCTCTTCGTCGGTCCCGCCGGTGAGCACGGACTCGGTGCGCTTGCCCATCACGATGGCGGTGCCGGTGTCCTGGCACATGGGCAGCACGCCGCCGGCCGAGATGCACGCGTTGCGCAGCAGGTCCATCGCGACGAACCGGTCGTTGCCGCTGGCCTCGGGGTCGTCCACGATCGCGCGCAGCTGGGCCAGGTGCGAGGGCCTCAGCAGGTGCTGGATGTCCCGGATCGCCTCCTTGGCCAGCAGCGTCAACGCCGAGGGCTCGACCTGGAGGAACGTCCGGCCGGCGGCCTCGACGACCGACACCCCGTCCGGCGTCACGAGCCGGTACTCGGTGTGGTTGTCCTTGGCCAGCGGCAGGACGTCGGTGTACTGGAACGTCGGTCCCAACAGGTTCGACGAGGTCACGTCGCGGGCTCCCTTGCGCGCTTCGGGTTCCGCCGAACTTATACCGATCGCGCTCCCGAGTCCGCACGACGTGGTGTGATTCGCGTCGTGGTCGACAGCCTCACCAAGCGCCGGCTCTCCGCCGCCGCCCTCGACGCGTTGGTCCGCCGGGCCCTCGGCGTCCCGCTCGCCGCGCACGTCGAGCTGACCGACGGCATGTTCAACACCGCGTACCGGCTCACCGCGGCCGACGGTCGAGAGACCGTGCTGAAGGTCGCGCCACCGCCGGACGTGCCGCTGCTCACCTACGAGCGGGACCTGATGCGCACGGAGGCGTTGGCGTTCGGGCTGATGGCGGCACGCGGCCTGCCCGTGCCGGAGGTGCTGCTCCACGAAGACGACTTCCTGCTGATGACGGCGCTCAAGGGCGAACCGTGGTCGGCCGCGCGTCCCCGGCTGACCGACGCCGAGCACGGTGCGCTGCGCCGTGAGCTGGGCGCGATCGTCCGCGAGCTGCACACCATCCGGGGTGACGTGTTCGGCTACGCGCAGGGGCCGAACGCGGCGACGTGGCGCGAGGCGTTCACGAAGATGGTGGACGCGGTGCTGGCCGACGCGGACCGGTTCGGCGTGGAGCTGCCCGACGTGCGACCGGCGGTCGAGGCTCGCGCGCACCTGCTGGACGAGGTCACCGAGCCGGTGCTGGTGCACTTCGACCTGTGGGAGGCGAACATCTTCCTCGCCGACGGCCACGTCGAGGGGATCATCGACCCGGAACGGGCGTTGTTCGGCGACCCGTTGGCGGAGATCGCGACGCTGGCGCTGTTCACCGACCTGGACGATGACTTCAAGGCCGGTTACGGCTACGCGGGGTTCAGCGGGGCCGAGGAGACCCGGATCGCGCTCTACCGCGCGTACCTGTGCCTGGTGATGATCGTGGAGGGCGTGCCGCGCGGTTATGCCGGCGAGGAACGCGAGGCGCACGTGCGGTTCTTCCGCGAGAAGCTCGCGGAGTACCTGGAACTGTAGAGAAATGCGGAAGGCCGGGCCGGCCCCCGACCGCCCCGACCTTCCTCAGCGTGCGAGCACCTCCGCGCAATGGGGCGGAGGTGTCGCTTGGCTCGTGTAACGCACGACCGTGCCGTGACTGGCGTCACAAGTCAATCCCGCGCAGCGGTGACCGACCCCTGAATCGTCGCTGTATCGCGTCAGCTCAGCTCGCGTAGGCCCGCAGCTTGGCGGCCCGCTCGCCCTGCCGCAGCTTCGACATGACCTCCCGCTCGATCTGCCGCACCCGCTCCCGCGACAAGCCGAACTGCTTGCCGATCTGGTCCAGCGTGCGCGGCTGGCCGTCCTCCAGGCCGTAGCGCAGCCGGATCACCGCCTGCTCGCGCGGGTCCAACGTGGCCAGCACCCGGCGCAGGTCGTCCTGCAGCAGCCCCGAGATGACCGCGCTCTCCGCGTCCGTGGCGTCGGAGTCCTCGATGAAGTCGCCCAGCGGGGCGTCCTCCTCGGTGCCGACCGGCATGTCCAGGCTCACCGGGTCGCGGGCGTGGTCGAGCAGGTCGACGACCTTCTCCGGCGTCAGGCCCGACTCCTTGGCCAGCTCCTCGTTGGTCGCCTCACGGCCCAGCTGCTGGTGCAGGTCGCGCTTGATCCGGGCGAGCTTGTTGACCTGCTCCACGAGGTGGACGGGCAGCCGGATCGTGCGACCCTGGTCCGCCATTCCCCGCGTGATCGCCTGGCGGATCCACCAGGTCGCGTAGGTCGAGAACTTGAAGCCCTTGGTGTAGTCGAACTTCTCCACCGCGCGGATCAGGCCCAGGTTCCCTTCCTGGATCAGATCGAGCAGCGGCATTCCGCGACCGGTGTATCGCTTCGCAAGCGAAACGACCAACCGGAGATTCGCTTCGAGAAGGTGGTTCTTTGCCACGTGGCCATCGCGGATCAAAGCGCGCAGTTCCCGCCGGCGGTCCTCCGGCAGCTCCGGATGCGTCTCCAGCTTGTGCTGCGCGAAGACGCCCGCCTCGATCCGCTTGGCGAGCTCCACTTCGTCCGCCGCGGTCAGCAGCGCTGTCTTGCCGATCCCGTTCAGGTACACCCGAACCAGGTCTGCGGCGGGTCCCTGGGCGTCGAGGTCCAACTCGGCGCTCGTGGTGGTCGTCTCGTTCCCGACCTGACGGTCGAGGAGCTTCGGGACGGTCATGGAGCTCCCTCCCCCTTGTGTCGCGGGCTGGCAGTGCGGTCGTGTCGCACACTCCGCGCTGCGCTGCGCGGCACACCTTTCGGTGTCTGACACTGGTGGAAACGCGAACCGGGGCGAAATGGTTCCCGCTTCCCACGACCAGAAGACGTCACTGCCGTCACAGCGGTTGCGCCGCGAATCCTGAGGATTGGCTGAGAAGGATCTAGAGTTCCACCAACACGGTGAACGGACCGTCGTTCACACTCCGCACCGACATCATCGCGCCGAACCGTCCCGTTTGTACTCGGGCGCCCTTCCGGCGCAGTTCCGAGACCACCTCCGCGACCAACGGCTCGGCGTGCGCGGGCCGTGCGGCGGCGGTCCACGACGGCCGCCGCCCCTTCCGCGTCTCTCCGTAGAGTGTGAACTGGCTCACCACGAGCAGGGGCGCACCGGTCGTGGCGCACGACTCCTCGTCCCTCAGGACGCGCAGCTCGTAGAGCTTTCGGGCCATGACGTGCGCCTTGTCGGCGTCGTCGTCCACGTGGACGCCGAGCAGGACCAACAGGCCCGGTTCCTCGATCGCCCCCACGACCTCGTCGTCCACGGTGACCGACGCCTCTGTGACACGCGCCACAACCGCTCTCACGCGGGCACCACCATGCCGTGCCGGACGAGGTCGCGGACGATCGGGAGGGCCGACTCGGCGAGCGCGTCGGCGTCCAGGTCGTGGGCGTAGGCCAGCAGGGTGACCAGGTCCTCCAGCGGCAGCGCGCCCCGGAAGCCCGCGAGCAGCTTCGCCGCGGTCTCGTCCAGCTCGTGCTGCCAGCCGGGGCCGTCCACGCGGTGCAGGCGGCGCACGACCGCCTCCCAGCCCTCGTCGGTGGGGGAGGAGACCTCTTCCAGCAGCACGGTCTCGGGCACGGTGAAGCGGGTGCCCAGCAGCTGGGCGTTGTCGGTGGCGCGCAGCCAGGCGACGCGGTCCAGCCAGGCGGCGGACTCGGGGCCCAGCGGGTCGTCGAAGGCGTGGCGGAGGTCTTCGCACACGACCTCGGCGTGCTCGGTGTCCGTGCGGCGGAGCGTGACGAAGCCGAACCCGATGCCCTCGACCTCGTTCTCGGCGAACCAGTCCAGCCAGGCGGCGGCCTTGGCCCGGCCTTCGGCGCCGCGCGGGTCGACGCCCGCGTCACGCAGCCACGTGCCGACGTAGAGGGCGGGGTCGGCGACGTCGCGCTGCACGAACCAGGCGTCCACGCCACCGCGCGGCAGCCACGCGGAGACCCGGTCGGCCCAGTCCTCGCCCTTGCGGTGCAGCCAGGAGGCCAGGAGTTGGCCCACGCCGCCCTCGTTGAGGAACGACGGCATCTGGCGCACGACCAGGGCGCTGGCGTCGTCGCCGGCGAGGCCGGAGTCGCGGTAGGTGTAGTCGACCCGGGGCGGGCCCACGACGAACGGCGGGTTGCAGACGACCTGGTCGAACCGCCGGCCGCGCAGGGGGCCGAACCACTCGCCCTGGCGGAGCTCGACGTCGACCTCGTTGAGCCGGAACGTGCCCGCGGCCAGGGCGAGCGCGCGCTCCGACAGGTCCGTGGCGGTGATCCTGCGCGCGTGCCTGCTCGCGTGCAAAGCCTGGACGCCGCAGCCGGTGCCCAGGTCGAGCAGGGTGTCGACCTGGCGGCGCGACGTGGCGCGGGCGAGGCTGATGGACGCGTGGCCGACGCCGAGCACGTGGTCGGCCGGGACGGGCCCGCCGCGCTGGTCGGCGTCCTGGTCGGCGACGACCCACCAGGAGCCCTCGTCGTCGCCGTAGGGGCGGATGTCCAGCCCGGCGCGCAGCCCGTCGCCGTCACCGCGCAGCACCTCGGCCTTGACGGCGGTGTCCAGGTCGACGTCCGGGAGCGCGGCCCGCACGGCGGCCTCGGGCTCGGTGTCGCCGAGCAGGAACAGCCGGACCAGGGTGCCGAGGGCGCCCGCGTCCCGGGTGGCCCGCCGGGCGGCCTCGGGTTCGCCGCGGCCGAGCGCGGCGTGGGCCTGGGGCCCGAGCACGTCGACCACCCCGTCCGCGTCGTAGTCGGCGGCTCGGAACGCCTCGCGCAGCCGGGTGGTCAGGTCGGCAGAAAGATCAGGGAGCACGCCGTCATGGTCTCGCGCCCCACCCCCGGCCGCCTGACCAGCCCACCCGAACGCCCACCCCACCCGTTCCGAACGCAGGACACGCCGGACCTGAAGGTCCGACGCGCGGGCGCTGAGTGTCGACGCGCGGGTGAGTCGGACGCTCAGGTCCCGCGTGTCGACCACCAGCCGCCCCGAGCGGCGACCGCCCGCACCTCGACCCGGCCGCGACCCGCCTCCCGGATCGCCGCCTCCACCCCGGCCGGCACGACGTCCGGCGCCGCGGCGACGGCCGAGGTCAGCTCGACGCCGAGCGGTTCGAGTTCGGCTTGGACCTGCTGCTCGGCGGGCCGGCGGCGCTCAGGGCGTGATCGCCAGCGTGATGGCCATGGCCAGCCGCTGCTCGGGGTCGTCCAGCGGCAGCGACGTCACCGCCGCCATCCGCTGCATCCGGTAGCGCAGCGTGTTCGGGTGCACCGACAGCACCCGTGCGGCCTCGCGCGAGTCGCCCTGAGCCGCCAACCACGCCCGCAGCGTCGCGGCGTACTGCGTGCCGTGCTCGGCGTCGTGCCGCACGAGGTCCGCCACCGGTCCGCGCGACGGCAACCGCCCGGCCTCCGCCACCGCCGCCAACCGCCGCAACAGCACCCGCGCCCACGCCTGGTCGTACACGATGGGCTCGCCCTCGGACAGGGCCAGGCACTCGTCGGCCTCGCCCCGGGACGCGGGCAGCGACGCGGCGTCCGCCCTGCCACCCACCCCGGCCAGCACGACGGCCTCCGCGGGCAGCTCGCGCCCGAGCGCGCGCACCCAGTCCACCGCCACCGCCGGATCGTCCCCGCACGGCAGCACGGTGTAGAGCACGTTGCCGAACAACGCCGACCGCCCAGGCCGTGACCAGCCGAAACCCGCCGTCGCCCGGGAGAACGCCAGCAGGGCCGCCCCGTGCTCGCCCTCACCGGCGTGCGCCTGCACGGCGATCACCCGCAGGTCGGTCGACGGCAACCCCAGCCGGGCCAGGCCCGCGGGCGAGCCGGAGTCCAACGCCTCGATCACCAGGTCCGCCTCGGCCTGGCGCTCCAGGTCCGCCGACGCCCGCGCCCGCAGCAGGTGCAACGCCGCCGTCCGCGCGCCGTCCACCAGCGCCGCCGCGCGCACCGCGTCCACCGGGTCGTCCACCTCGACCCACACCGAACCGAGCAGCTCGCGCCCGGCCCGCACCGCCACCACCAGCCGCCCGCCGAGCTGGTCGGTCAGCTTCGGCACGAACAGCGGCTCGTCGGACCGGGCCAGGTGGGTGAACACGCCGTACGCGTCCAGGGCCTGCCAGGCCTCCTCCGGCACCCGCCTGCCCAGGATCGTCTGCACCCGAACCGGGTCGACGCCCTGCTGCCGGTAGGAGTACGCCAGCACCCGCGACTGCTGGTCCTCGATCGTCACGGGCCCGCCGACCACCGCCGCGATGACGTCCGCCACCGCGAACAGGTCGCCGGACCCCTGCCCGCCGAGCACGAGCGTCTGCGCGACGTTCGCCAACTGCCCCCACGGCACCGACGGGTCCACCAGCAGCACCGCCGCCCCGGACCTCTTCGCGGCGGCCAGCACCCGCTCGTCCAGCGGCGGCGCGCCGTGCAGCACGACCGCCGCCGCCGACGTGCCGCCGACCAACCGGGCCGCCGCGGCGGGGGAGGGCACGCCCAACCCGAGCAGCACGTCGTCCGCCGCGGCCGTGGTGTGCTCCGCCGGATCGTGCAGCGCCACCCCGCGCAACTCCACGTCACGCCCGCGTGGCGCGCAGCTCAGGTGCGTGCCGAGGCTCCCCAGCACGTCCACCAGGCGATCAAGGGCGACCACAACGGGATCCTAAGGTCACCGGCACGCCCGCGCGGCGGTTGCGGCGGGCCGGCGGAACAGCAAGCAAAAACACACCGGGCAGGTATCCGTCCGGCGCACGCGGTGGGACGATGGGGGCATGGTCAGTCCCGA
Organism: Actinosynnema sp. NPDC037264; assembly: GCF_055603705.1. NCBI lineage: Bacteria > Bacillati > Actinomycetota > Actinomycetes > Pseudonocardiales > Pseudonocardiaceae > Actinosynnema > Actinosynnema sp. NPDC037264. Next base: position 304,530 of record NZ_JBVJVK010000004.1, read on the forward strand.
GCGCGACGGCACACCGGTGCTCATCACCGAGGCGGCGCCCTCCTACGAGGAGCAGCACGCCGCGCGCAAGCGCAAGTACGCGATCATGATGGGCGCCCGCATCCCGTGCCTCATCCTGGCGATGGTCTTCTACCAGACCTGGTGGCTGGCCCTGGCCCTGATCGTGCTGTCCGTGCCGCTGCCGTGGATGGCCGTGCTGATCGCGAACGACCGGCCTCCCCGCAAGGCGGAGAAGGCCAGCCGGTTCGTCAAGGAGCACCGCGCCATCGAGGCGCGCCCGCATCACATCATCGAAGGCTGACGCGCCCCCGAGGGCTGCGCGCCGACCGCGGACACCGCCCGTGCCGCCGCGCGCACCCCGCCCAGCAGCGCGTCCACGCGTGACGCACCGGACAGCCACGCCGTGAGCAACCCGGCGTCGAACGCGTCACCGGCGCCCGTCGAGTCCACGCACTCGACGTCCTCGGCCGGCACGGACACCACGCCGTGGGAGTCCACCCAGCTCGCGCCGTCCGCGCCGGAGGTCAACGCCACCGCGCCCACCACGTCCAGCAGCGCCGCGGCCGACGACGGCTCCGCCGACCCGGTGAGCGCGACCAGCTCCTCGGTGTTGGGCAGCAGCAGGTCGACGCCGCGGATGTCGTCCAGGAACCCGTCGTAGATCAACGCCGACGACTGCGGGTCGACCGACGTGGTCAACCCCGCCTCACGGGCCGCGCGCAGCACCGCCAGCCCCGCGGGCCGCGACGACGCGTCCAGCAGCACGTACCCGGAAAGGTGCAGGTGGGAGGCGTCCCGCAGCAACCCCTCGTCCAGGTCGCCGGGCGAGAAGCGGGCGTTCGCGCCCCGGTCGGGCAGCATGCTGCGCTGACCGGTCTCGTCCACCAGCACCACCACGCAGCAGGTCGCCGCCTCCAGGTCCACGGCGAACGCGCACCGCACCCCCGCCGACGTCAGCTCGGCGTGCACCTGACGGCCGGCCGAGTCCGCGCCGACCCGCGCCACCAGCACCGGCGACGCGCCGCACGCGGCCAGCCACACCGCCGTGTTGGCGCCCGCGCCACCGGGCTCGATGGTCACGGCCGCCCGCGAGTCGCCGCCGTGCACGATCGGGCCCGCGTGCCGGGCCACCACGTCCAGCCCGGCGTCGCCGACGACGACGATCCCGTTCACGCCGCCACCTCGCCGAGGCTCGTCGGGACCACGAGCCCGCTCACGCCGCCAACTCCACGGCCACCGCCGCGGCCAGGGTGGCGTTCGACACGACCAGCGCCTCGTTGGCGTCCAGGCTCACCCCGCCGCTCGCGGTGTGGAAGTGCTCCAGCAGCACGGGCGTGACCTCCTTGCCGTGCACGTTGCGCTCGCGCAGCAGCTCCAGGCCCTCGGACAGCAGCCGTTCGTGCAGGTCGGCGTCCATCTCGAACTCGACCGGGATGGGGTTGGCCAGCAGCACGCCCGCCGTGCCGGGCGCCCCGCGGTGCGCCGCGACCACGGCCGCGGCGTCGGACGCCGAATCGACCCGCCACGGCACGCCGAACTCCGACTCCCGCCGGTAGAACGCGGGGAAGCGGTCCGTGCCGAAGCCGATCACCGGCACCGAACGGGTCTCCAGCAGCTCCAGCGTCGCGCCCATGTCCAGGATCGACTTCACGCCCGAGCACACCACCAGCACCGGCGTCGTGGCCAGCACGTCCAGGTCGGCGGACACGTCCCACGTCTCGCGCGCGCCCCGGTGCACACCGCCCAGGCCGCCGGTGGCGAACACCCCGATGCCGGCGGCGTGCGCCAGCGCGGCCGTGCTCGCGACCGTCGTCGCGCCGTCGCGCTTCAGCGCGTACGCCGCGCCCAGGTCCCGCCGCGACAGCTTGACCAGGTCGTTGGCCGGGTCGCAGACGTAGTCGAGTTCGGCGGGGGTCAACCCGATCTTGGGCACGCCGCCGAGCACGGCGATCGTGGCGGGCACCGCGCCCGCGGCGCGCACCACGCCTTCGAGTCGTTCGGCGACCTCGCGGTTGCGGCCGGGCGGTAGCCCGTGGGACAGGATCGTGCTCTCCAACGCGACCACCGGCCGGTTCTCGGCCAGGGCGGATCGGACCTCTTCGGTGACGCTCGGCTTGCTCACGAGGGGCCATCATCCCAGGTACGCTGTTCGCGTGAGCACGCAGACTCTGCCCGAGGTGGAGACCCGGCCGGAAGGCACGGACCACACCGGGGACGACACCCCGAAGATGTTCCACTACGTGCGCAAGGCCAAGATCGCGGAAAGCGCGGTGATGGGCACGCACGTGGTGGCGTTGTGCGGCGAGGTGTTCCCGGTGACGAAGTCGCCCAAGCCGGGCTCCCCCGTCTGCCCCGAGTGCAAGAAGATCTACGACGGCCTGCCCAAGGGCGGCGGCGAGTAGGACCCGCTAGGACGGCCCCGGCGTCGAGCCGCCGGGGCCCGACCCGTGCCCGCTCACCGGCGTCTCGCGCGCCGCTCGGCGCTCCACCGGCAACGGCACGGTGTGGTTCGCGTCCGCGGGCGACGGCGCGGTGTGCCTGACCTCCGCCGGAGGCGGCGGACCCGGCCGCGCCCGCTTGTCCTCGTCCGAGCGGATCCGCTCGGCGACCCGCTCCAGCTCCAGCCGCTGCCACCGCCGCCGCTGGCGCCGGGTCATCCTCGCCGGCCACATCTCCTGCAACGCGCTGTTGAAGTACGCGCCCAGCGTGATCGCCAGCCCGATCAGGTAGGCGAACAGCAGGAACGCGATCGGCGTCGCCAACGCCCCGTAGGTGTACCCGGTCGTCGTGATCCACCGGATGTAGAGCCGCAGCCCGATGGACGACAGCAGGAACACCGCCATCGCCAGCACGGCGCCCGGCACGAGCCGGTGCCACGGCAGCTTGTTCGGCAGCGACAGCTTGTACAGCGTCGCCAGCGCCAGCACCAGCAGCACCGCCATGCCCGGGTAGTAGAACGCGCTCAGCCACGACTCGATCGTCGGCTGCCAGGAGTCCGGGAACACCTGCGGCAGCAGGTCCGGCCCCAGCGCCACCACCGGCAGGCCGATGATCAGCAGCACCAGGCTCGCCATGTACAGCAGCAGCGCGAAGATCCGCTGCCACACCTCGTTGCGCACGCCGTACTGGTCGTGCGCGGCGGTGATCGCGTCCACGAACGACGACATCGCCGACGAGCCGGCCCACAGCGAGATCAGGAACCCGACCGAGACGATCTCGCCCTTGCCGGTGGTGAGGATCTGGTCGACGGTGGGCACGATCACCCCGTTGACCACGTCCGGGCTGAAGATCGTCCGGCAGGTGGAGATGATCCGGTCCTTGACCGCGCTGACGACCTCGGGCCCGAACCAGTCGCCGAGGTAGCCCAGGCTGCCCAGCAGCCCGAGCAGCAGCGGCGGGAACGACAGGACCTGCCAGAACGCCGCCTCGGCCGCCTCGGAGAAGATGCTGCCGTCCCAGGCCTTGGACAGCGTGCGCGCCAACAGACGCAGGGGCCCCTTGCGACCCGCGCTGCGTGCTGTCTCGTCCCTCGGCGAACCCATCGCAACATCAAGCATGGTGCATGCCGGGTGATTTCGCGGCATCGGCGACCGTGCGTCGCGGGCGGAGCGGGTAGGCTGTCGATGCCCTCGACGGTCACCCGCACCGAGGGCATTTGCGTGTCCACCACCGCAACACCGCCGCACGGTCCCGCGGCACCGCCGCTGATCAGCGCAGAAAGGGTTCGAGGTTGTCGCAACCGCAAGTCGCCACGACCCGTCCCCTTCGTGCCTGGCAGCGCCGCGCGCTGACCAAGTACCTCGCCGCCCGGCCCAAGGACTTCCTGGCCGTCGCCACGCCCGGCGCGGGCAAGACGACGTTCGGCCTGCGCGTCGCCGCCGAGCTGCTGGCCGACCGCACGGTCGAGGCCGTCACGATCGTCACGCCCACCGAGCACCTCAAGCACCAGTGGGCGCAGGCGGCGGCCGAGGCGGGCATCGCGATCGACTCGAACTTCCGCAACACCAACGCGATGACCTCCCGCGACTACCACGGCGTCGCGCTGACCTACGCCCAGGTCGCCGCCCACCCGATGCTGCACCGGGTGCGCACGGAGAACCGCAAGACGCTCGTGCTGCTCGACGAGATCCACCACGGCGGCGACGCCAAGTCGTGGGGCGACGCGATCCGCGAGGCGTTCACGCCAGCGGTGCGGCGGATGTGCCTGACCGGAACGCCGTTCCGCTCGGACGACTCGCCGATCCCGTTCGTCAACTACGAGCCGGGCCCCGACGGCGTGCAGCGCAGCCGCGCGGACCACTCCTACGGCTACTCCGACGCGCTGCGCGACGGCGTCGTCCGGCCGGTGATCTTCCTCGCCTACTCGGGCGAGGCCCAGTGGCGCACCAGCGCGGGCGAGGAGTTCTCCGCCCGGCTCGGCGAACCGCTGACGCAGGAGCAGACGGCGCGGGCGTGGCGGGTGGCGCTCGACCCGACGGGCGAGTGGATGCCGTCGGTGCTCAAGGCCGCCGACATGCGCCTGACCCAGCTGCGCCAGGGCGGCATGCCGGACGCGGGCGGCCTGGTGATCGCCACCGACCAGACCGTGGCCAAGGCCTACGCCGAGATCCTCAAGCGCACCACCGGCCACGACGCCACCCTCGTGCTGTCCGACGACCCGAAGGCGTCCGGCCGGATCGCCGAGTTCGCCGCCTCGCAGGACCGCTGGCTGATCGCGGTCCGCATGGTGTCCGAAGGCGTGGACGTGCCGCGGCTGGCCGTCGGCGTGTACGCGACCAGCGCCTCGACGCCCCTGTTCTTCGCCCAGGCCGTCGGCCGGTTCGTGCGGCAGCGGGCCAGGGGCGAGACGGCCAGCGTGTTCCTGCCCAGCGTGCCGGTCCTGCTCGGGCTGGCCAGCGAGCTCGAGCAGCAGCGCGACCACGTGCTCGGCAAGCCGCACCGGGAGAAGGACGGCTGGGACGACGAGCTGCTGGCCCAGGCCAACCAGGCCAAGGACGAGCCGGGCGAGGAGGAGAAGGCGTTCACCGCGCTGGGCGCCTCCGCCGAGCTCGACCAGGTGATCTACGACGGCTCGTCGTTCGGCACGGCCGCGTTCGCGGGCAGCGACGAGGAGCAGGAGTACCTGGGGCTGCCGGGCCTGCTGGAGCCCGACCAGGTGCGCGCCCTGCTGCGGCAGCGCCAGGAGAAGCAGCTGGTCGAGGCCAGCAAGCGCCAGGTCGCCGCGCCGGCGCCGCCACCGGCCGCGACCCGCCCGGCGAGCGTGCAGGAACGGCTGGCGCAGCTGCGCAAGGAGCTCAACACCCTCGTGGCCATGCACCACCACCGCACGAAGAAGCCGCACGGCAAGATCCACAACCAGCTGCGCGAGTACTGCGGGGGCCCGCCGACGGCGATGGCCAGCATCGAACAGCTCGAGGAGCGGATCGCCACGCTGCGCTCGTGGTGACCTTTGTTGTGACCTGCCGTAACCGGTTACTGCATTAGACGTAGTCAGATGTCCGTTCGGTTACCTCGTCGTTAGCGCATCGTGCCTACTTTACCGGTCAAGTGTGCTTCCGGTCACCGCCTGTCCCGGCATACGTTGTGCGCCACAACATTTACGCTCCTGCGTGAAAGGGATGGCGGATGCGCAGCAAGAGCCTCGCTCTCATCGCCCTTGGCACCGGCCTTGCCGTTGCCATGACGGCATGTGGCGCCAACACGTCCGGCGGGAACACCCCCGCGTCGGACACCAACACGAACAGCGGCTCGGGCGGCGCGAAGGTCGGCGTCATCCTCCCCGAGACCGCCAGCTCCGCGCGCTGGGAGGGCTTCGACAAGCCGCTCCTGAAGAAGGCGCTGGAGGCCGAGGGCCTCCAGGCGGACATCCAGAACGCCCAGGGCGACGTGCAGAAGTTCTCCACGCTCGCCGACGGCATGATCAACGCCGGCGTCAAGGTGCTGATCATCGCCACGCCGAACAGCGAGATCGGCGCGACGGTCGCGAAGAAGGCCGAGGCGCAGGGCATCCCGGTCATCGACTACGACCGGCTGAACCTGGGCGGCAGCTCGAAGTACTACGTCTCGTTCGACAACGAGAAGGTCGGCGAGCTGCAGGGCCAGGGCCTCGTCGAGGGCCTCGCCGCGCTGGCGCCGGGCAAGAAGCCGGCCGAGATCATCGAGATCGAGGGCGCGCCGACGGACAACAACGCGACGCTGTTCTACAACGGCCAGCAGAAGGTCCTCAAGCCCAAGTACGAGGCCGGCGACCTGAAGCTCGTCCAGTCGAAGCCGATCGACAAGTGGGACAACCAGGTCGGTGGCACCACCTTCGAGCAGATCCTGACCGGCAACGGCCAGAAGGTGGACGGCGTCGTCGCCGCCAACGACGGCCTCGCGGGCGCGATCATCACCGTGCTGAAGAAGTACGGCCTGAACGGCAAGGTCCCGGTCACCGGCCAGGACGCCACCCCGGAGGGCCTGCAGGCCATCCTGCGCGGCGACCAGTTCATGACCGTGTTCAAGCCGATCAACGAGGAGGCCGAGGCCACTGCCAAGCTGGCCGCCGCGCTGGCCAAGAACGACACCGCCGCCGCGGACAAGATCGCCACCGCGTCCGTCAACGACCCCACGGGCAAGCGTGAGGTCAAGTCCGTGCTGCTCACGCCGCAGCTGATCACCAAGGACAAGGTCAAGGTCGTCATCGACGCCGGCTTCGTCAAGGCGTCGGAGGTCTGCGTCGCCGACCTGGCCGCCGTCTGCACCGAGCTCGGCATCAAGTAAGTCAAGGCTCGCGCCGGGGCGGGGTGTGCCAGACGCACCCCGTTCCGGCGCGCCCACCCACGTGTGGGGCTGCACCCGAGAACGGGTTGGACCCCTTCAGACGGGTTAGACGGAGGAATTCCAGTGAGCGAGCCGATCCTCGAGCTGCGCGGCATCAACAAGAGCTTCGGTCCCGTGCACGTCCTGCACGACATCGACTTCGACGTGCACCCGGGCCAGGTGACCGCCCTCGTCGGCGACAACGGCGCGGGCAAGTCGACGTTGGTCAAGTGCATCGCGGGCATCCACCCGACCGACTCCGGTCAGGTCCTGTTCGACGGCGAGGAAGTGCACATCCACGGCCCGCGTGACGCCGCGCACCTGGGCATCGAGGTCGTCTACCAGGACCTCGCGCTGTGCGACAACCTCGACATCGTGCAGAACATGTTCCTCGGCCGGGAACGCGGCAAGCTGGGCATGCTCGACGAGGCCGACATGGAGCAGGCCGCCCGCAAGACGCTGACCTCGCTGTCGGTGCGCACGGTCAAGTCGGTGCGCACGCAGGTCGCGTCGCTGTCCGGCGGCCAGCGGCAGACCGTGGCCATCGCCAAGGCCGTGCTGTGGAACAGCAAGGTCGTGCTGCTGGACGAGCCGACCGCGGCGCTGGGCGTCGCGCAGACCCGCCAGGTCCTCGACCTGGTGCGCCGGCTGGCCGAGCAGGGCCTGGGTGTCGTGCTGATCAGCCACAACATGAACGACGTGTTCGAGGTCGCGGACCGCATCGCGTGCCTGTACCTGGGCCGGATGGCGGCCGAGGTCAACACCAAGGACGTCACCCACGGCCAGGTGGTCGAGCTGATCACCGCCGGCCGCTCCGGGGACCTGGGCATCGCCCGCCCCGAAACCGCGACCATCTGATGCCTGCCTCGGATCGACACCGGCACAGCAAAGCTCCCCACGACGAGGAACGCAGCATGTCCAACACCACGAGCGAGACCGCACCGGACGCGCCCCAGGGCGCGGCGATCTCCGACTTCGGCATCGACACCACGTCCCAGTCCACCGGCGAGGCGGTGCGCGACTACGCGGCCCGGCTGCGCGGCGGCGAACTCGGCTCCCTGCCCGCGCTGCTCGGCGTGGTCGTGCTGCTGATCGTGTTCAGCTCCCTCGCGGACACCTTCCTCACCCTGGGCAACATCGCCAACCTCCTCGCGCAGGGCGCGAGCGTCGTGATCATCGCCATGGGCCTGGTGTTCGTCCTGCTCCTGGGCGAGATCGACCTGTCCGCGGGCACCGCGTCCGGCGTCACCGCCTCGGTGATGGCGCTGCACCTGATCCACGGCGGCAACCTGCTCGGGGGCATGGGCGACACCGTCTTCTACCTCTTCTGCGGCCTGCTGGCGCTGGCCGCCGTGCTGGCCGGGATCATGCGCATCTGGGCGGGCGTCGCCCTGTCGGTGGTGGCACTGGCCGTCGCCCTGATCGGCGTGCCCGCCAACCCGTGGGTCGAGATGCTGCTGGCCGTCTGCGTCGGCGCCGCCATCGGCTGCATCACCGGCTTCCTCGTCGCCCGCGTCGGCATCCCGTCGTTCGTGGTGACCCTGGCGCTGTTCCTGGCCTGGGGCGGCGTCATCCTCCAGTTCATCGGCGAGGGCGGCACGCTCGGCCTGCGCGACGACATCATCTTCAACGTCGCCAACGGCAACCTGAGCACGGCGGGCTCGTGGGCGCTGTTCGTCCTCGCTGCGGGCGGCTACGGTGCGGTCGTGCTCGGCCGCCACTTCAGCAGGTTGCGCCGCGGCCTGGTCGCGTCGCCCACCCCGATCGTGCTGGTCAAGGTCGGCGCGGTCCTCGTGCTGGGCGCGGTGGCCACCTACGCGCTGACGCTCAACCGCTCCAAGAGCGACCTCGTGGTGATCACCGGCGTGCCGTTCGTGGTGCCGATCGTGCTCGTGCTGCTGGTCATCGGCACGTTCGTGCTCGAACGCACCCGCTACGGCCGGCACGTCTACGCCGTCGGCGGCAACCAGGAAGCGGCCCGCCGCGCCGGCATCAACGTGGCGCAGATCCGGATGAGCGTGTTCGTGATCGCCTCCTCGATGGCGGCCATCGGCGCGATCGTCTACTCCTCGAAGGTCGGCTCGGTCGACCCGAACGCCGGTGGCGGCAACACGCTGCTGATGGCGGTCGGCGCGGCCGTGATCGGCGGCACGTCGCTGTTCGGCGGCAAGGGCAAGCTGCGCGACGCGGTCATCGGTGGCGCGGTGCTCGCGATCATCCAGAACGGCATGGGCCTGCTCGACCAGCCCGCCGCCGTGGTGTTCATCGTGACCGGCCTGGTGCTGCTCCTGGCCGCGAGCGTCGACGCGCTGTCCCGCCGCCGGGCGGCGTCCGCCGTCCGCTGACGTGAGCACACCGACCGCGGGAGCCCGACCCGACGAGGTCCGCAGGCACAACCGAACGGCGCTGCTGCGCCGACTGCACGTGGACGGGCCCTCCACCAGGGCGTCGCTGGCGGCTGAGCTGGGCCTCAACCGCAGCACGATCAAAGCCCTGGTGGACGGCCTGGCCGAGTCCGGCGTGGTGGCCGAACGCGTGCCGGCGCAGCGCTCCGGCGCCGGCCGGCCGTCACTGCTCGTGCTGCCGCAGCCGCACGCGGCCGTGGTGATGGCCATCGACGTCCGCGTCGAGCAGGTGGCGATGGCCATGGTCGGCCTCGGCGGCGACATCCTCGGCCGGGACTCGTGGAACCTGCACCACCGGTCCCGCGACCCCGGCGAGGTGATCACGCACATCGCCGACTCGGCCAAGCTCCTGGCCGACGAGCTCGACGTGCGGGCGGTCGGCGTCGGCGTCTCGGTGCCCGGTGTGGTGCGCCGCGCCGACGGCCTCGTGCACGAGGCGCCGAACCTGCACTGGACCGACGTGGCGCTGGGCGAGCGGCTGTCGTCGGTGCTCAAGGTCCCCGTCCAGGTCGGCAACGACGCCGAGCTGGGCGCCTTGGCCGAGCACGTGCGCGGCGCGGCCCGCGGTTCGTCGGACGTGGTCTACATCTCCGCCGACGTCGGCATCGGCGGCGGCGTGATCTCCAGCGGCCAGCCGCTGCGCGGCACCGGCGGGTACGTCGGCGAACTGGGGCACATGGTCGTGCGCCCCGGCGGCCGTCGGTGCTACTGCGGCTGCCAGGGCTGCTGGGAGACCGAGGTCGGCGAGGCGGCGCTGTGCCGTGCCCTGTCCCTGCCGGAGGACGCGCCGCGCGGCACGGTGGTGGCGGAGCTGCGGTCGCTGGCCGGCTCGCCGGACAGCGTCGCGCACCGGTTGGGCGAGTTCACCGAGTGGCTGGCCATGGGGTTGATCACGGTGGTCAACATGCTCGGGCCGGAACTGGTGGTGCTGGGCGACTTGTTCACCGCGCTGCCGGAGTCGTTGGTGGACCAGCTGCGGCGCACCGTGCAGCAGCGGTCGTTGGTGTCACGCGCGGTCGGCGGCACCAGGATCGTCTCGTCGCCCCTCGGCCGTGACGCCAAGCTCGTCGGCGCCGCCGAGCTCGCCTTCGAGCCCGTCCTGGGCGAGGTCTGACCACTCCCGGACCGCTCGTCGGATGATCACCGTCTCGGGGTGGTCGGGCCCGAGCACCCTGACGTGGTCGGCGAGCAGTTCCCGCGTCTCGGCCACCGCGGTCGCGAGGTCCCCGGACTTCAAGCGGGCGAGCGCGAGGTTGAACCGGGTCATGAGGGTGTCGGGGTGCTCGCCCGCCATCCCGCGCCACGCGGCCAGGTTGTAGCGGGCGGTGAGGGTCTGCGGGTGGTCCGGCCCGAGCGCGCGGACGTGGTCGGCCACCACCCGTTCGAACTCGGCGATCGCCCCCGCTTGGTCGCCCGCCGCGGCCCGCCACCCGGCCAGGTTGTGCCGGGTGCCGAGGGTGTGCTGGTGGTCGGGGCCCAAGACCTCGATCCGGTGGGCGAGGATCCGTTCGAGCTCGGCGATCGCCCCAGCGTGATCGCCGCTCCGGGCGAGCCAGTGCGCGTGGTTGCTGCGCGCGGCGAGGGTGTTCACGTCGTCGGGACCCAGGATCCGGGTCGTGTCGGCCACCAACCGCTCGTCCTCGGCGACGGCCTCGTCGTGCCGCCCCGCCCGGCCGGTCCAGGTGGCGATCTCGTTGCGCGCGGCCAAGCCGTCCCCGTGGTCGGGCCCGAGGTGGTGCTCAGCCTGTCGTCGCAGCTCGCGGAAGTAGTCGATGGCGTCGGTGTGCAGGCCCGCCTCGCCCAAGGACCTGCCCGAGTGGAACAGGATCGCGTGGCCCGTGGGCTGCCAGAGCGCCGGTGTGGTGTTGGTGTGGAGGGCTGCCGCGGCGGACCGCAACGTGCCGGCCAGCGCGCTGTTCGCCTCGTACCCCGGCCAGGTCAGCAGGAGCGCGTCCGCGGCGAGGTGGGCCAGGGGAGTGAGGCGTGCCGGCTCGACGGTGTCGCGGACCGCGCGCTGGAGCAGGGCGTGCGCCTGGATCGTGCTGCTGTCGAGCGTGATGAGGCTCAGCCGGTGCAGGCAGCCGAGAGCGTCGTGGACGTCGTCGGCGCCGGCGGCCAGGTGCGCCAGGACGTTGCCGGCCGTGAGCACGGCGACCGGGGTGCCTGCCGGGTCGAGCAGGCTGACGATCTCCAGCAGTGGCCGCGCGAGCCCTGCCGGGCGCAGCGCGTCGGCGCGTTCGATCGACAACGACCAGGTCGCCGCGACCGTGGCCCGGTGCTCGTCGGGCAGTTCGCCCTCCTCCGGCAGCACCTGGGCCAGGGAACGGCGGTCGGCCAAGCGTTTGCGGTAGTCGGCGACGGTGAGCAGCGGCTTGTCCGCGATGAACGCCGCCGCCTGCGCCAAGGCCAGCGGCAGGTGGCCCAGGTCGTCCGCCAGGGCCGCGAGCTGGTCGTGGCCGGGGAGCTTCGCGGTCAGGTAGGCCAGTGACTCGGCCTCGGTGAACACGCCCACCTCGACCAACCGGCGGTCGTCGTGGGACAGCGCGGCGTCACGGCGCCGGGTCGTCACGACGACCTGGCCGGTCGGGGTGTTCGGCGGCCACAAGCCCTTGAGGTCGGCGGGGTCCTGGACGTCGTCGAGGACGACCAGCCACCGCCGGCCCGTCGAGCTGAGCCACGTCTGGAAGGCGGCCGCCGCGTCCTCGGGCGTGCCACCGGGATCGAGCCGGACCCGGCCGGCCGCGTCCGCGTAGGCGCTGATCACGGCGACCCGCGTCACGGCGGCGATCCACACCACCAGGTCCACCGACTCGTCCCGCCACACCGCGTGCGCGTGGCGTGCGGCCACCTGGGACTTGCCCACACCGCCCAAACCGGACAGCACCGCGGACGTCCCGGCCAACCGGGACTCGGCTTCCCGGTGCTGGTACCGGTCCGCGACCGGCGGCAGCACGCCGACCCGCACGGGCCACGTCACCGGCGCTGCCGGCGGCAGGTGGAGGTGCTGGGTGTTCCCGTCACCGACCTGCACGCCGACGTTGTCGTGGACCTGCACGGCGGAGCTACTCGCGGCCGAAGTTCAGCGTCATCGTGTTGCCGTCGCCGACCTGCACGCCCTGGTTGTCGTGCACGTCGATGCGGTACTTGGCCGCGGCGTCGGGGTCCGCCAGCGCCAACACCTCGCGTGCGGCGGCGACCAGCTCGACGTCGGACCCGGCGTCCGCGGCCGTCAGAGCGGCCGTCAACTCCTCCGGATCGGTCGGCACCTCCGTCACCCCACCGCGGCGCAACGCGCGCCGTGTCAGCGACTTCAGGCCCTGGTACGCGTCTTTCACGGCGGTCGAGGCCGTGTCCGTCACGCCCGCCACCGCACCGGCGGCCAGCGCCGCCACCACCAGGTCGACCGACTCGATCACCACGCACCACTCCCGCCCGCGTCCGTCACCACCAGTATCGGCGAGACCACGGCGAGCGCGTCCGCCGAAATGAGGGGGGCGGGGATCCTCTCGGATCCCCGCCCCGGACGGCTAGGGTGCTACGGGTCCCGTGCCTGGGACCCGTGGTGTTCAGCCCTGCTGCAACTCGGCAGCGAGCTCACGCAGCTTGGTGCTGTGCTCACGGGCGTGGTGCCCGCAGAACAGCAACTCGCCCCCGGAGGGGAGCACGGCGCGAACCTGGGCAGCAGCCCCGCAGCGGTCGCAGCGGTCGGCAGCGGTCAACGCGGGGCGGGTGAGCGTCGTAGTCATGGAAATCTCCCTCCGTCCCGGCACCGGGGATCGGTGCCCTCACACCTAGCTGCGACCACTTCGCATCTGGCGGGTGCGCCGTGTTCGCTGCCTTCACTCTTGCAGACGTTCGGGCGGAAGTCAGTGTTCCCCTGACCGTGGCGACCCGCGTCACTCCTCATTTACCCGGCGCCCGGGTGGTCGGAACCTGTCGGTTCCACCGGTTCGATCCGCCCGTGCTCACGTTCCGCTGTCGTGGCAACGGATTTCCGACCTGCGAATACGGCGTTCGACGCACCCTTGATGCTCCAGAAGGGCGGTTCGCGGCCGGCGGCGCTGTGACGGGTAACACTTTGGTCAGCCCAGAGCGAACACGGCCTCGCGTTCCACGATCCGGACATGATCCGTCCGGTTCACGGGCCGCTTCACCGACCGTTCAGATGGTCAGGCGCCGCCCGTCGAACCGGGTCAGGCCGAACGACGCGTCCTCGTGGTTGACCCGGACGTGGTCCCGCAGGATCCCGATGCCGACCGCCTCGCCCAGGAGCACGGCCTCGGTGAAGTCGGTCCGCCAGTGCACGCCGGCCATGTTCCGGGCGGTCGCGATGTTCGCCGCCACCTTGTCCAGCTCGCCGCCCACGGTGAGCGCCTCGCCACCGGTGAAGGGCACGAGGGCGGTGCCGTCGGCGTTGGCCACGACGGGGTCGGGCAGCACCCACGACTCGTCGAACCACGCCTTCAGCACCGTGACGCACGCGCCGGCGACGGTCGCGTGACCCGAGCCGTAGGACGGGTGCGTCGGCGAGCCCTCCGGGAACGCCTGCGGCAGCAGGTACGAGCCGTGCTTCTCGTAGGAGAGCTTGACCGCCTCCGAGTCCAGCACCTCGCGGTCGATCATGGCGTAGTCGCGCATCCCGGACAGGTGCGCGTGGACCCGGCCGCCGAACGCCTCCGGCCGCAGCCTGCGGTGCACGTACCACTTCTGGAACCACATCGCCTTCAACGCCCGCGTCGCCACCTCGGTCACCAGCGACAACAGGTGCGGCGCGCCGTAGGTGCCGAAGCCGACCTGGTTGGCCGAGTGCCGGTACGGGTTGCCCGCGTCGACCGGCGCGCCCAGGTCCAGCAGGATCAGCGCCGCGTTGAGGTAGGCCTCGTACAACGCGTCGAAGTGCACGTAGTTGGCCACGTCACGGCCGTTGCGCAGGTACCGGCGGTTGACGTGGTCCCGCTTGATCGGCTTGGTGGTCGCGCCCTCCTGCACCGCGCGCCACGCGTCGAAGTCGGTCAGGAAGTCGCGGTTCGGCCGCACGGTGTCGTGCAGCTGCTGGACGCGCAGCGTGCCGTACTGGATGTCGCGCAGCAGGAACTGCGACAGGAACGGTCCCCGCAGGTCACCGCGCGTGCCGCCGCGGAAGATCGTGGCGGGCGTGACGCGGCCGTCGACCTTCGGCGCCCGGTAGTCGCTCAACCGCGACAGCTCGTCGGCCGCCTGCGCGATCAAGGGGTGCCGGTCGTACTCGCCGAACGGGACGTCCCTGGTCAGCGCCATCCAGTACAGCTCGACCGCCTCGGCCGAGTTGCGCGCGCTGTCGATGCGCGGCGCGGGCGGCAGGGCCAGCGACTGCGGGTCCGGGCCCTCCAGGTCGAACGCCAGGCCGGCCTGCGGGTTGGTGAGCTTGACGCCCCGGCCCAGCGGGATGCGCTCGAAGTCCTCCGTCCGACCCGTGGACAGGGCCCTGAGCAGCGTGTTGTACGCCTCCGGGCGCACCTCGCCCGCCTCGTCGTGCGGCAGGCCCTTGCTGTAGTTGGCGACGTGCGGGTAGTCGCCCTCCTCGCCGTTGTTGACGTGCTCCGGCCACGGCTGCCGGTCCAACGCCTCGGCCGAGGCCAGGCGCGAAAGGCGTGCTTCAGTGCGACGTTCACTCATGCGAATTCCCCCTGCTTCGGCGCGCCCCGTGCCGCCCCCCGGCGGCCGCGCCACACCCAGGACACCACGGAGAGTGATCGACGGCAGCGGCCATTCGGGTGAAGAAGCGCACAAAAACCAGGGCCCCTCGACCGAACGGTCGAGGGGCCCTGGCTCTGCGTGATCTTCAGCCCGGGTACTAGTCCAGGTAGTCGCGCAACACCTGCGACCGCGACGGGTGGCGCAGCTTCGACATCGTCTTCGACTCGATCTGCCGGATCCGCTCGCGCGTCACGCCGTAGACCTGGCCGATCTCGTCCAGCGTGCGCGGCTGGCCGTCGGTGAGGCCGAACCGCAGCCGCACCACACCCGCCTCGCGCTCGGACAACGTCGCCAGCACCGACTGCAGCTGGTCCTGCAGCAGCGTGAACGACACCGCGTCCACCGCCACCACGGCCTCGGAGTCCTCGATGAAGTCACCGAGCTGGCTGTCGCCCTCGTCGCCGATCGTCTGGTCGAGCGAGATGGGCTCCCGGGCGTACTGCTGGATCTCCAGCACCTTCTCCGGGGTGATGTCCATTTCCTTGGCGAGCTCCTCCGGGGTGGGCTCGCGGCCCAGGTCCTGGAGCAGTTCGCGCTGGATGCGACCCAGCTTGTTGATGACCTCGACCATGTGCACCGGGATGCGGATGGTGCGGGCCTGGTCGGCCATCGCGCGGGTGATCGCCTGGCGGATCCACCACGTCGCGTACGTGGAGAACTTGTAGCCCTTGGTGTAGTCGAACTTCTCCACCGCGCGGATCAGGCCGAGGTTGCCCTCCTGGATCAGGTCCAGGAACGCCATGCCACGACCGGTGTAGCGCTTGGCCAGCGAGACCACGAGCCGGAGGTTCGCCTCCAGCAGGTGGTTCTTGGCCCGCTCGCCGTCCCGCACGATCCACCGCAGGTCGCGGCGCATCTGGGGGGTCAGCTTCTCCTGCTCGTCCTCGGCGCGGCGCACCCGCTCGGCGGCGTAGAGGCCGGCCTCGATGCGCTTGGCGAGCTCGACCTCCTCCTCCGCGTTGAGCAGGGCGACCTTGCCGATCTGCTTGAGGTAGGCGCGGACCGAGTCGGCCGAGGCGGTGAGCTCGGCGTCCTTGCGGGCCTGCCGCAGGGCCTCCGACTCCTCCTCGTCCCAGACGAAGTCGCCCTCGCCGGGCTTGGCCTCCTCCTCGGCGGGCTCCTCCTCGACCGGCTCGTCGATCAACTCGACGTCGTCGACCAGGTCTTCGGCGTCTGGAGCGCCTTCGAGGTCCTCGGGCTCCTCGCCGTCCTTCTTCACCTTGCCAGGCGCGGCAGCGGCGGCCTTGGCGGCCGTCTTGCGCGGCGCCCGCGTGGCCGTCTTCCCCGCCGCGGCGGTCTTCGCCGCCGGCTTCTTCGCCGGGGCCTTCCTCGCCGAGGTGGCCTTGGGCGTCTCCTCGGCGTCAGCCTTAGCTGCCTGAGTCGTCTTCGCGGCTGCCACGTACGCCCTTTCGCGACTGTCGATCAAGGCCGACCGAAGGGCGCGAACCTCGGTCGCCTGAGTACGGGGGATCCCCCGCCGGATCGTTCGTCAGCGGGGCACCGTTCCATTGTAACGACGAGAATCGCGTGCCGTTGCCCCCCGGCGTCATCCGAGGTGGTCCGGCACGCGTTCTCGCAGGTGGAACGCCGCGCAAATCAGTGCCGGAGACCTTGCGCGGCGGCCACGGCGGCGCCCACGATGCCCGCGTCGTTCTTCAGCGCGGCGGCCACCACCTCGGTGCGCACGTCGAGCAGCGGGAGCCACTTCTCCGCCTTCTTGCTGACACCGCCGCCCGCGATGACCAGGTCCGGCCAGATCAGGTCCTCCAGCACGTTGATGTACCGGGACACGCGGGGCGTCCACTCGGCCCACGTCAGGCCCTTGTCCTCCTTCACCGAGGCCGCGGCGCGCTTCTCCGCGTCGTGGCCGTCGACCTCGAGGTGGCCGAACTCGGTGTTGGGCACGAGCTTGCCGTCCAGGAACAGGGCGCTGCCGATGCCCGTGCCGAACGTCAGCAGGACCACCAGGCCGTCCCGGTCGACACCGGAACCGAACCGCATCTCGGCGATGCCGGCCGCGTCGGCGTCGTTGAGGACGACGACCTGGTCGGTCGGCCGGCCGAGCCGCTCGGCGAACAGCGCCGCGGCGTCCGTGCCGATCCACCCCTTGTCGACGTTCGCGGCGGAGTGCGCGACACCGTGCTTCACCACGCACGGCAGGGTGACGCCGACGGGACCGTCCCAGTTGAACTTCTCGACGATCTCGGCGACGACGTCGGCGACCGCGTCCGGGGTCGACGGCTGGGGCGTGGTGATGCGCAGGCGCTCACCGTCCAGCGCCCCCGCTTCGAGGTCCACGAGCCCGCCCTTGATGCCGGAACCGCCGATGTCCACGCCGAACCCGCGGGTCATGCCCATCCCCGTGGCCCTTCCTACTCGATTCAGTAACCGTGGCCGCAGACATTAGCCTGCAGGTCTCCGATAGTCCCGTGAGAGTGACGCAGGAGGAACAGTTGCGTTTCGATCCGCGCTCATTGGTCGATGTCGCCGTGCTCGTGGCCCGCGAGGCGGGCGAGCTGGTCGTGACCACGCGCGATGCCGCCGTGACCGATGTCGACACCAAGAGCAGCGCCACCGACGTGGTGACCGCGGCCGACCGCGCGGCCGAGCAGCTCGTCCGGCAGCGGCTCGCCGAGTTGCGGCCGGGTGAGCCCGTGATCGGGGAGGAGGAGGGTGGCAGCGCCGCCCTGGAGGGCCTGACCTGGGTCGTGGACCCGATCGACGGCACCGTGAACTACCTCTACGGCATCCCCCAGTACGCCGTGTCGATCGCCGCGCAGGTCGACGGCGAGTCCGTGGCCGGTGCGGTGGTGGAACCCGTCGGCGGTCGGGTGTGGACGGCGGCGCGGGGCGGCGGGGCCTGGTTGGACGGTCGGCGGCTCCGGGTCTCCGACGCCACCCGATTGGACCTGTCCCTTCTGGGTTACGGCTTCGCCTACCGGGCGGAGCGGCGGCAGCGGCAGGCGGACGCGTGGGCGGGCCTGGCGACCAGGGTGCGGGACATGCGGCGGGCCGGTGCGGCGTCGTTGGACCTGTGCGCCGTGGCGGCGGGCCGGCTGGACGCCTACGCCGAGCACGGCCTCGGCCGGTGGGACTGGGCGGCGGGCGCGCTGGTGGCCCGTGAGGCGGGCGCGGTCGTCCACCTGGCGGGTGAGGCCCCGGAGCTGGGCGCGGACGCCACCTTCGCCGCCGCGCCGGGCATCGCCGACGCCCTCTTCACCGCTCTCGTGGAGTGCGGCTTCGGCAAGGTCTGACCACCCGCGTGTCGAACCTCCGCGTCCCGCGGGCGCTGAGCGTTCGACACGCGCGGGGTGGCGTGGTCAGCAGGTGATGTCGCGGGCGCCCTTGAGGTTGTCGGCGTTCAACGAGAGCGGGGTGGAGCCCTCGGCGGCCTGGCCGCCCTGCTGCTCCGGCTGCTGCATCGCCCACTCCGCGAGCTGGTCGAGCACCTTGCGGGCGTCGCTGTTCGGCTTCACCTCGCTGAACTTCTGCCCGATCGCCACGTCCACCGTCGCGTCCTGGCGCTCGTCGCGCACCAGCTCGAGGCAGGGCTCGACCAGGCTCAACGTCCGCGCCGCGCCCGCGCCGGGCGCGCCGAACCGGATCTGGCCGCGGCAGTCCATGTCCTGCGCCGGGTACACCGGGTCGTTGCCCGGCTCGGCCGCCTGCTTCATGCCCAGCTCGGCCAACGTCGTCGCCACGAACCGCGCCTGGTTGCGCTGCGTGCTCGCGTTGAACACGCGGAACTGCACGCTGCCGACCGGCACCGGGTCGGTCCGGTCCAGGGCGTCGTGCGCCAGCACCGTCCCCAACGCGGGCACCGGCTCGGCCGCCGGCGCGACGGGCGCGCCCGACGACGGCGCCGGCACCCCGCCGGGCGGGTTGCACTTGATCGCCGCGTCCACGTCGCCCGCGTCCGTCAGCACGCGGTTCCACACCACGACGGCGGTCACGGCGAGAACCAGGAACAGGACGAGCGCCGGCAACGGTCGCCGCTTCCGGTACCGCGACGACCCGCTGCTCCCCGTACCGGGTCGTCCCACGTCCGTCGACCTCCCCTGGCGCAGTGTTGACAGTGATCAGGCTATGCCGCTCCTCACCGCCCCGCGTCTCGGGCGGGGTTGTGGCGGGGTGCGATCACCCGGTCGCGGACGGTCAACGCCCTGGTCTGGCGGCGGAGCACGGGAGGACCGGGTGGGTGGTGCCCGTCCAAGCCTATCTGGCCAGCGTGGGAAGGGCCTGTCACCCGTCTGCTCAATTAGGGGGAACCCGCTGCGCGACCGCCCGATCAATGAGCTACCCTCTCGGCGCTCCGCGCACCGCCGGACACCGGAAAGCGTCGACGAACAGGGGGTTGGCGCCCGGCCGCACGAGCGAGACCTCCGTCACTGGGGACGGAGGGCACAAATAGGGGCGCTGGTGCGTTAACCAGCGACACGAACAGTCTCCGTTGACCGCAGGGGTGAAAGAAGTATGGCGACCGACTACGACGCACCGCGTCGCAGCGAGGCGGACGAACTCGCTGAGGACTCCCTCGAGGAGCTGAAGGCGCGGCGCAATGAAACGCAGTCCGGGGTCGTCGACATCGACGAGGACGCGACCGCCGAGAACTTCGAGCTGCCGGGCGCCGACCTGTCCGGTGAGGAGCTCACGTTCAAGGTCCTGCCGAAGCAGGCGGACGAGTTCACGTGCTCGAAGTGCTTCCTGGTGCACCACCGCAGCAGGCTGGCCGAGGAAGTCAACGGCCAGTACATCTGCCGCGACTGCGCCTGAGGCACGTCCACCGGGCACGAACCCGCACGACACCGCACGACCAGCACCACCGCCGGATCGACCGGCACGGCGCCACCGCACGACCGGCGCCGCGGCACGACCGAACACGCACCTACGACCAGACCTGGGCGCTCACCCCCACCGCCGGGGTGGCGCCCAGTCCCCGTTGCCGACCCACGTCACCGATCGCGCAGCAACGCCGCCAGCTCCTCCGCCGAACGCACGCTGAACAGCCAGTACGGCGTCGGGTCCGCCGGGTCGCGCAGCTCGACCTTCACCATCGGCCCGACCCAACCCCGGTGCGTGACGAACGCCATCGGGTCCAGGTTCGGGCCCATCGCCTTCCGCTTGTCCTTCGAGTCGAACACCTCGACCTCGCCGAGCAGCTCCAGCGGCACGTGCGCCGAGGCGACCCGCAGCTCGCCGCCGGACACCTCCACCTTCGCCGAGCCCATCCGCACGATCAGCAGCACGGCCAGCGGCACGGTGATCACGTACGGCAGCCACGACCGCACGCCGGGGAACCCCATGTGGATCTCGGCGGCCAGCAGCACGGCCGCGGCCAGCGGCAGCGGCCAACCCCACCAGGGCACGTACAACCGCTCGCGGAACGCGATCGGGGCGGTCACAGCAGTCTCGCTCACGCCACCAGGGTAGTCTCGCGCGCCGTGCCCAGCGTCGAGGTCCTGTTGTCCCGGCTCGATCCCGCCGTGCCGCTCCCGGCCTACGCCCGACCGGGTGATGCCGGCGCCGACCTGGTGACCACCACCGACGTGGTGATCGAACCGGGGGAGCGCGCGGTGGTAGGCACTGGTGTCGCGATCGCGTTGCCGGAGGGGTACGCGGGGTTCGTGCACCCGCGTTCCGGCCTGGCCGCGCGCGTCGGCCTGAGCGTGGTCAACACCCCGGGCACGATCGACGCGGGCTACCGGGGCGAGATCAAGGTGTGCCTGGTGAACCACGACCTGCGCGAGCCCGTAGTGCTGACGCGCGGTGACCGGATCGCCCAGCTGGTGGTGCAGAAGGTGGAGCACGCGGTGTTCCGCGAAGTCGACGAGCTGCCCGACTCCGCACGGGGCGCGGGCGGCTACGGCTCTACAGGCGGGCACGACGTGCTCGCCCGGACGGAGGGGTGAAGGCGATGTTCGGAAAGCGCCGCAAGCGCGGTAGGCACTCCGCGAACCGGGGGACGGCGCAACCCGAGGTCGAGTTCGACGGCGTGGAGGAGGTCGAGGACGGGCCGTTCGACTCGACGTGGGCCCCGGACGACGGCCTGAACCGGCTGGACCTCGGCTCGATCCGGCTGCCCGTGCCCGAGGGCGTGCAGTTGCAGGTGGAGATGGACCCGGCGGGCGCGGTGCGGGCGGTGCACCTGCTGACGACCGTCGGCCAGCTCACCGTGAGCGCGTTCGCCGCGCCGAAGCAGGACCGGCTGTGGCCGGACGTGAGCGGCGAGATGATCGCCCAGTTCAAGAGCGACGGCTTCCGGATCCTGCGGGAGAACGGCGAGTGGGGCGAGGAGATCACCGCCCGCAACAACGAGGTGCACCTGCGGGTGGTCGGCGTGGACGGGCCGCGGTGGATGCTGCGGGGCATCGCGGCGGCGCCGACGGAGGAGCAGAGCGCCCAGGCGACCGAGGCCCTCTACGCGTTGATGCGGGACACGGTCGTGGTGCGCGGCGAGCAGGCGATGCCGGTGCGCACGCCGTTGCCGATCGAGCTGCCCGAGGCCATCGCCCGGCACATCCAGGCGCAGCAGCAGAGCTAGTACAGCCAGTCCGCCGCCGACGCGGAGCGGTAGGCGTCGAGCGCGGCGCGGCCCAGGGACTCCCGGTCCGCGCCCAGCGCCGCCAACGTCGTCGTGCGCAGAGCGGCACGGGGGAGCGCTCCGACCCACGTCCGGGCGATCTCCACGGGGTGAACGGGGTCGTCGGTGCAGGCGGCGACCCCCACCGGCGCCGTGAGCCCCGCCAGTTCGGCCACCGTCGGCGCGGACGACCCGGCGGCCTCCCGCAGCACGTCGGCGAGCCGCGAGCCGTACCGGGGCCACGCCCGCCGCAGCTCGTCGCCGAGCCACCCGTCGACGCCGGTCAACGCGGCCTCGACGCCCTCCGACTCCACCACCGAGGCGCTGGCCCGTGCCGCCGACGCCGCGGGCGCGCCGTCCGCCGGGCCGTTCCAGGCGGGCAGCGCCACCAGCAGACCGGCGCACCGCTCGGGGTGCCGCACCGCCCACGCCGCCGCCACGTGCGCGCCCAGCGACACCCCGCCCACGACCAGCGGCGTGCCGTCCCAGGCGGCGTCCAACGCCTCGACGTGCTCCCGGACACCCCGTGACGCGGGCGCGACCAGCACCAACCCGGCCTCGGCCAGCGGGCGGGCGAACACCGAGGACACGAACACCTCGTCGGAGGCGGTGCCCGGCAGCAGAACGGCACGTGACGAGCTCATGACGGCAGATCCTCCCCCAGTCGGATACCCGGTCGGGTGCACCCGGTTACGCTGGCTGTTGGACGGGCTTCGTCGTCGAGGCCCCGCGCATTCCAGGAGTCGGGGATGACTGGTACTGGGGGTGGCTACTGGCGCCGCCTCGTGCGTCGGCTGACCACCGACGTCAGCGAGTTGGACGCCGACGACCTGTCTCGAAAAGCCGAGGCCGTCGGGGCCATCCGAGCGTGCGACTGCAAGTCCGGGCAAGAGGTGACGGTGTTGGGCCGGTTGCGCAGCGTGGAGCTGTGCCCCCGTGACGCCGCGGCCACCCTGGAGGCGGAGCTGTACGACGGCACCGAGGGCGTGACGCTGGTCTGGCTGGGCCGTCGTCGGATCGCGGGCATCGAGCCGGGTCGCACCATCAAGGCCAGAGGCCGGATCGCGGTGCGCGACGGGCGCAAGGTGCTCTACAACCCCTACTACGAGTTGCAGAACGCTTCATGACACAAGTGAACGAGTCCGAGAAGCAGCCCACCCTCCTCGAGCAGATGGGCGGCGTGAGCGGCCTGCTGTTCTCCTCGTTGCCCGTCGTGGTGTTCGTGCTGGTCAACGCGTTCGCCGGGCTCATGCCCGCGATCTGGAGCGCGCTGGCGTTCTCGGTCGCGATCGGCGTCGTGCTGGCCCTGCGCAAGGGCTCCGTGCAGCCGGCCGTCTCGGCGGTCTTCGGCGTCGGCATCGCCGCGTTCATCGCCTACCGGACCGGCGACGCCAAGGGCTTCTTCCTGTTCGGCATCTGGCAGAGCCTCGTCTACGGCGGCGGGTTCATCCTGTCGATCCTGGTCAGATGGCCTCTCGCGGGCGTGATCTGGTCGTTCCTCAACGGCCAGGGCCAGGCGTGGCGCAAGGACAAGGCGAGCGTCCGGGACTACGACATCGCCACCCTCGTGTGGGCGCTGGTCTTCCTGGCGCGGTTCGTGGTGCAGCGGTGGCTGTACGACGAGGCGTCGGTGGGCTGGCTGGCGGCGGCGCGCCTGGCCATGGGCTACCCGCTGATGGCGGTGGCGCTGATCGCCACGGTCTGGGCGGTGCGCCGCTCGGACAAGCGCCTGAAAGCCACCCTCGCCCGCGAGGAGGAGGAGAACCGGGCCGCCGAGGAACGCCTCCGCGCCCAAGCCGGGGCCGACCACGAGCCGACCATCTACGACCGGCTGCTGGACTCCTCCACCGACAACCCCAACCCCGCGCCCGCCCGGGCCGAGGAACGCTGACTCATCCGACCTGCGCCCCACCGGTTCCGCGGCACACCAGCCGGCCCGGTGGGGCAGGTCCGATCCCCCTCGCGACTGCGCCGATCGCTAACCTTGATGGGTTCGCGCACGTCGTGTGGCCAGCCGTCTTCGGAGGGGGTCGCGTGAAATTCTTCGACAGGGAACCCACCACGGTCGACATCGCGCAGAACCTGCTGGACGCCGCGCGCCAGTGGCCGCTCGGCTCGCAGGAGCGCGCCAACCTCTTGGCCGAAGCCCAGCTCATCGTGTCGGTGGACATCATGACGCACGGCAGAACGGCGTTCGGCGAGATCAACCACCCGCGATAAGGCCGGCCATCGACGGTGCGGCCACCGGTCTGACCAGCCACAACCCGATTGCTGCGCAGGGGTCCTCGCCAAGGGGACCCCTGCTTTCATCCTGCCGGCGGGCACCGACGGAAACGCGCCGCCCGCCCACCGCCTGTGGACAACCGAGCAGGTACTGAGCCGGTCGGCGGTTCTGCTCGAAACCAGCGGGTCAGGCCGCGACACCGACGAAGTCCGCCAGCCTGCGCAGGTCGGCCTTCACCGAACGTCGTTCGCGTTTCAGCATGCCCCGAAGCATCGAGTGGACCCTGCCGGTGAACAGGAGTTGTTCCGGGGCGGCCATCCTGGCCAACGTGAGCGCGTCCAGCGCTTCGCGGTCCTTCCGGCGCAGGTAGTAGGCCCAGGCGACGGTGATGAGGTGCGAAGTCCTGCGCTCGGACAGTTCGGGGGGCAGGTTGTCGTACGGCACACGCTCCGCTTCCGCGATGGCTCGACCCGGATCGCCCAGTTCGAGTGCGAGCCAGACGCGGTGGATGGCGATGTTCGTCGGCCCGAACGCGAGCCAGAAGTCGTTCCGGTCCCCGATCTCCTCCGCTGCCCGTGAGGCTTCGCCCAGGTAGTCGTGCGCGGCCCGGTGGTCGCCGAGCGTGGCGGCGCCGACGGCGCCTTTCAACATGAGCGACCCGTACATGCTGTACGACTCCGGAACGTCCAGATCCCGTCGGAGCGCGTCGGCCGCGGCGACGGGCGCGTCGGTCGACTCCGTGAGCCGGCCCGCGTGGCGGAGGACGACCGCCAGTCGCCACGCCCCGCCCGCGATCAGCAACCGGTCGTCGGACTCCTCGGCGGCGTGCATCGAACGCTCGGCGGCGACCCAGGGCAGGTGCGGCTCGCCCAGCCGATCCAGCATCCCTGACGTCACCCGGTACACCAGGGCTTGCAACTTCGACGCTTCCCGCCGTTGGCGCTCGTCCCCGGCGTCGTGCACCAGGTGCCAGGCGTCCGCGATCATGCCCGGGACGAGCGGGGCCATGTCGGACCACCGCTCGGTCTGCGAATGCAGGAATGCTTTTTCCACTCGGATCCGAAGGTGTTCCGGTGTGACCGGTTTCCGATCCGGGACGCCGAGCAGCGGGGAAATGCCGTTGTAGCGCAACATCGCGGCTTCGATGTCCGGAACAATGGCCGGGGCGGTGCCGAGGGAATCCGTGCGCCGCGCTGTCGTCCGGAAAGGACCCGGCAGCAGCGCTGACGGCGAAACGCGCAGTGCCTCGGCCACGGCCACGATGGTGGACAGCTTGTCCACCTCCCGTTTGCCGTTCTCGATCTGCCTGAGCCACTCGGTGGTGCGCCCACCCACCAAGCCGCACAACACTTCCTGCGTCATGCCCTGGCGCTTGCGGTAGTAGGCGATGCGCTCACCTACCGTCGCCTCGTTGTCCTGCCGCATACGCCCAGAGTACCCATCCGAAACCGCGCCGAGGACACCCCAACAGAGATTTTGGGTTGATCGCGGAAAAGGGGAACTAGCGTGCCTCTCAGGCGAACCGATGGCGATGGCGATCGCCTGGGCGGAAGTGAGGTCGTGGTGCAGAGCAGCACACCGGATATTCGACAGGCCACCTTGCAAGCGGCCCTGGACTACGCCGCCCTCGGGTGGCCGGTCGTGCCCGGAGCCATCTGGCGCGGGGGACGCTTCGCCGATCCGGTCGACGGTGCCCCTGTCCTGAGCCCGCACCTGCGGCCGCTCGCGGACGCGACCACCGATGCCGACCTGGTTCGGAGGTGGTGGTCGGCGCCCGGCAGGTTCGTGCCGAACATCCTCACCCCGGTCTCGGCGAACCTCGGTGTGTTCACGGTCTTCGCCACCTTGGCCGAGGCCGTCGCCCGGCACCCGTGGTTCGGCGCCGACCCGACGCCGGTGTTGGCGATCCAAGGCATGCCGCTGACCTACTTCCTCGTCAGGCCGCCAATGCCGGTGGTGCTGCTGAGCGACCACGCGAGCGTGGTCGACCGTGGCATGCCCCTGCCTTTGCCGCCCACGTCCATCGGGGGAACGGAGGTGCTGTGGCTGATCACTCCCGAAGAAGCGGGCAACACCCTCGTGACCGGTGACGACCTCGCCGACTTCATCCACCACGTCGAAAGGAAGACCGCGTGAACGAGCCGACCCGAGTCGAGCGGACCGTCGACGTGGGAAAGGCCTTCACGGCGCTGATGCGCGAGGTGGCGCGCGAAGACGCGCCCCGGTCGTTCGCCATCGTGGAGGAGTACGGAGAGGGTGAAGACGCCCGGGTCGCGGGTTATGGCCTGGCCTACGCAGACCGTGCCGAGTCCAACTCGGTCGAGGGCGATTTCCGCCTCAGCTCGGAGTGCGCCGAGAATGCCCGGACCTGGTACGAGATCAGCACGGATGAGACCGTGCGGCGAGTGCACCTGGTGTGGTTGGACCAGGCCACCACCTAATGGCTGCGCGGGGGTCCCCGCCAAGAGGACCCCTGCTTTCATCCTGCCGGCGGGCACCGACGGGACGAGCCGCCCACCCGCCGCCTGTGGACAACCCGGACGCGTCAGTAGCCCAGAGCCGAACGGATCTCCTGCTCCACGTCCGCCGCCGCCACGAAGAGCAGCTCGTCCCCGCCCTCCAGCGTGTCGTCCGGCGTCGGCACGATGACCCGGCCGCCCCGCAGGATGGTCACCAAAGCGGCGTCCCGGGGCAGCGCCAGGCCGTTCACCGGCGACCCCGCGAGCGGTGTGTCACCTGGAAGCGTGATTTCCACCAGGTTGGCCTGGCCTTGGCGCAACGTCATCAGCCGCACCACGTCCCCGACCGTCACGGCCTCCTCCACCAGCGCGGACAGGATGCGCGGCGTCGACACGGCCACGTCCACCCCCCACGACTCGGTGAACAGCCACTCGTTCGCCGGGTCGTTCACCCGCGCCACCACGCGCCGCACCGCGAACTCGGTCTTCGCCAGCAACGACACCACCAGGTTGACCTTGTCGTCACCGGTCGCGGCGATCACCACGTCGCACAGCTGCATCCCCGCGTCTTCCAACGACGACAGCTCGCACGCGTCGGCCTGCACCCACTCGGCCTGCTCCACGGTGTGCGGCTCGAAGTGCGTGCGGTCACGTTCGATCAGCATCACCTGGTGCCCGTCGGACACCAGCTCGGCCGCGATGGAACGACCCACCGCACCGGCACCCGCAATCGCGATACGCACTCAGCTCTCCTCGGGCGCGTGAGCCGCAGCCGCGGCCACGTCGGTCACGGTGCCGGACAGGGCGGCCACGTACACCTGGTCGTCCTCCTGCAGCACGGTCTTCGAGTCCGGCAGCACACCCGTCCCGAACCGCATCACGAACGCCACCCGGCACCCGGTGGCCTCCTCCAGGTCGCGCACGGTGCGCCCGACCCAGTCCTCGTGCAGCTCCAGCGGCAGCACGGCCACCGTGCCCGACGGGTCGCGCCACGCGGTCGCCGTGCCCTCGGGCAGCAGCATCCGCAGGAACCGGTCGGTCGACCACGGCACGGTCGCCACGGTCGGGATGCCCAGCCGCTCGTACACCGCGGCGCGCTTCTCGTCGTAGATCCGCGCGACCACCGCCTCCACCCCGAACGTCTCCCGCGCCACCCGCGCCGAGATGATGTTGGAGTTGTCGCCGCTGGACACGGCCGCGAACGCGCCCGCCCGCTCGATCCCGGCCTCGATCAGCACCTTCTGGTCGAAACCGTTGCCGACGACCTGCTGGCCGTGGAAGTCCGGGCCGAGTCTGCGGAAGGACTGGGCGTCCTTGTCGATCACCGATACCTGGTGGTCGAGGCGCTCCAGCGCCTTGGCCAGGGACGAGCCCACCCGGCCGCAGCCCATGATCACCACGTGCACGAAAGCCTCCCCGAACGACGCTTACGGAGAACCTACCGTCCCTGATCAGTGAACGAGAGCGGTGCGTCCGGCGCCGCACGCGTCCCGCACGGCCCAACGCCTCGAACACCTGAGCGAATACCGCGCCGGCCACGCGCGTGACCACGCGTTCGAGCCGCCACCCGGACCCGCGACGCACGTCACAAGCGACCCGGCGCCCACCGGACGACAACGCCCGCCCGGTCACCACCCCTTACGCTCTCGACCCGTGTCCAAGCTCGCAACCGCGGCCAAGCGCCTCCTCGTCGGCAGGCCCTTCCGCAGCGATCGCCTAGCCCACACCCTGCTGCCCAAGCGCATCGCCCTGCCCGTGTTCGCCTCGGACGCGATGTCGAGCGTGGCCTACGCGCCCGAGGAGATCTTCCTCGTGCTCTCGGTGGCGGGTCTGTCGGCCTACGCGCTGGCGCCGTGGGTCGGCGTGGCGGTGGTCGTCGTGATGCTCACGGTGGTCGCGAGCTACCGGCAGAACGTGCACGCCTACCCGTCCGGCGGCGGCGACTACGAGGTCGCCACGGTCAACCTCGGCCGCAGAGCGGGCCTCACCGTGGCGAGCGCACTGCTCGTCGACTACATCCTCACGGTCGCCGTGTCGATCTCGGCGGCGGCGGCGAACATCGGCTCGGCCATCCCGTTCGTCGCCACCCACAAGGCCGAGTTCGCGGTCGCCGCGATCGTCCTGCTCACCGCCGTCAACCTGCGCGGCATCCGCGAGTCCGGCAGCGCGTTCGCCATCCCGACCTACGCGTTCATGGTCGGCGTCCTGTTCATGATCGGCTACGGCCTGTTCCGCGGCCTCGTCCTGGGCGACGAGATGCGCGCCGAGAGCGCGGGCCTGGAGCTGCGGGCCGGGGACGACCACCTGATGGGCCTGGCGTTCGTGTTCCTCGTCCTGCGCGCCTTCTCGTCCGGCAGCGCGGCGCTCACGGGCGTGGAGGCGATCAGCAACGGCGTGCCGGCGTTCCGCAAGCCGAAGTCGCGCAACGCGGCGACCACGCTGCTCATGATGGGCCTGATCGCGGTCACCATGCTGATGGGCCTGATCGTGCTGGCCCAGCTCACCGGCGTGAAGATGGCCGAGGACCCGGCCCACCAGCTGGTCAACGCGCCCGAGGGCTACGAGCAGAAGACGATGGTGGCCCAGATCGCGGGCGCGGTGTTCGAGGGCTTCCCGGTCGGGTTCTTCTTCATCACCACGGTCACCGCGCTGATCCTCGTCCTGGCCGCGAACACCGCGTTCAACGGCTTCCCGGTGCTCGGCTCGATCCTCGCCCAGGACCGCTACCTGCCACGCCAGCTGCACACCCGCGGCGACCGGCTCGCGTTCAGCAACGGCATCGTCTTCCTCGCCGGCGCCGCGATCGTGCTGGTCATCGCGTTCGACGCCGAGGTCACCAAGCTCATCCAGCTCTACATCGTCGGCGTGTTCGTCTCGTTCACGATGAGCCAGACCGGCATGGTCCGGCACTGGAACCGGCTGCTCAAGACCGAGACCGACCCCAACGCCCGCCGCCGGATGCGCCGGTCGCAGTCGATCAACGCGTTCGGCCTGGCGCTCACCGCCTCGGTGCTGGTCGTCGTGCTGATCACGAAGTTCACCCACGGCGCGTGGATCGCCATCGCCGCGATGGCCGCCCTCTACGCCCTGATGACGGCGATCCGCAGGCACTACGACCGGGTCGCCGAGGAACTGCGCCAGCAGGAGCGGCAGAAGCTGCTGCCCGCCCGCAACCACGCCATGGTGCTGGTCTCCAAGCTGCACATGCCCACCCTGCGGGCCCTGGCGTACGCGAAGGCCACCCGGCCCGACATGCTGGAGGCGGTCACCGTCAACGTGGACGACGGCGACACCCGCCGCCTGGTGCGGGAATGGGAGAAGGAGAACTTCAAGGTGCCGCTGAAGGTGATCGAGTCGCCCTACCGCGAGATCACCAAACCGGTCCTGGACTACGTCAAGCGGGTCCGCACGGACAACCCGCGCGACGTGGTCACCGTGTTCATCCCGGAGTACGTGGTGGGCCACTGGTGGGAGCAGTTCCTGCACAACCAGAGCGCGCTGCGGCTCAAGGGCAGGCTGCTGTTCCAACCGGGCGTGATGGTGACGAGCGTGCCGTGGCAGCTGGCCTCATCCTCGAAGGTGACCGACAAGGACGACGTGGTCGCGCCCGGCGCGATCCGGCGCGGCCTGGACAAGCGCGGCCAAGACAAGGACGGCAAGTGACGGCGACCTGGAAGCAGCGGCTGATCGAGGTCGAGGTCGGCGCGGTCGCCCACGGCGGGCACTGCGTGGCCCGGCACGAGGGCCGCGTCGTGTTCGTCCGGCACGCGCTGCCCGGCGAACGGGTGGTCGTGCGGATCACCGAGGACACCGGCGGCTCGTTCTGCCGCGGCGACGCCGTCGAGGTGCTGGAGGCCTCGCCGGACCGCGTGCCGGCGCCGTGCCCGTTCGCCGGTCCCGGCCTCTGCGGCGGCTGCGACTGGCAGCACGCGTCGTGGCAGGCCCAGCGCGAGCTGAAGGCCGCCGTGGTCAGCGAGCAGCTGCACCGCCTGGCCAAGCTCGACTGGGAGGTCGTCGTCGAGGACCTGCCCGGCGGCCCGGAGGACTGGCGCACCAGGATGCGCATGGCCGTCGGCCCGGACGGCCGCCCCGGCTTCCGCGCCCACCGCAGCCACCAGGTCGTCCCCGTGGACGACTGCGTGATCGCCGTCCCGGGCGCCCTGGACGACGTGGTCCACCACACGTGGCCGCCGAAGTCCGAGCTCGTCGTCACCCGCGACGCGGGCGGCCGGACGCACGTCACCGAGATCGGCCCGCCCATCATCCGCCGGGGCCGCCCCGTCCCCGGCCCCTCCCGCCTGCGACAAGGCAGCGGCACGGCCACCGAACTGGCCGCCGGCCGCACGTGGAACCTCCGCGCGGACGGCTTCTGGCAGGTCCACCCCGCCGCCGCGGACACCTTCGCCAAGGTCGTCGGCGACTGGGCCGACTGCCGCCCCGGCGACCGCGCCTGGGACCTCTACGGCGGCGTCGGCCTGTTCGCCTCCGTGCTCGCCGAGCAGGTCGGCCACCGCGGCTCCGTCGCCGTGGTCGAGTCGTCGTACGGCGCCGTCGCCGACGGCCGGCTCAACCTCTCCGACCAGCCGCAGATCAGCTGGCACACCGGCCGCACCGAAGCCGTGCTCGAATCACCCGAGTTCACCGACCTGCCACCCGACGTCGTCGTCCTCGACCCGCCGCGCAAGGGCGCGGGCAAGGTCGTGGTGACCGCGATCGCACGCAGCCGACCCTCCCGTGTGGTCTACGTCGCGTGCGACCCCGCAGCGCTGGCCCGCGACATCGCCGCCTTCGCCCAGCACGGCTACGAGTTGGCCCAGCTCAGGGCGTTCGACGCGTTCCCGATGACCCACCACGTGGAATGCATCGCCCTGCTGACCCCCGCACGCTGACAGGCGTCTCAGCCTGTGGTCCGTAGACTGACCGGACGAATCGGGGGACCCGAACCACAGGGCGAGGTGGAGCGAGTGACGCTGCTGGAATCCGTGCACGGACCGGCGGATCTGAAACGGCTGGGACCTGACGAGCTGCCCGCGCTCGCCGACGAGATCCGGCGTTTCCTGGTCGACAAGGTCTCCCGGACCGGCGGGCACCTCGGTCCGAACCTCGGCGTGGTCGAGCTGACCATGGCCGTGCACCGGGTCTTCGACTCACCGCACGACTCGGTGGTCTTCGACACCGGCCACCAGAGCTACGTGCACAAGATCCTCACCGGCCGCCGCGACGGCTTCGACACGCTCCGCCAGAAGGGCGGCCTCTCGGGCTACCCCTCCCGCGCCGAGAGCGAGCACGACGTCGAGGAGAACAGCCACGCCTCGACCGCCCTGTCCTACGCCGACGGCCTGGCCAAGGCCTACCAGCTCGGCGGCCAGCGGCGGCACGTCGTCGCGGTCGTCGGCGACGGCGCCCTGACCGGCGGCATGTGCTGGGAGGCGCTGAACAACATCGCCTCCGGCACCGACCGACCCGTCGTCATCGTGGTCAACGACAACGGCCGCTCCTACTCGCCCACCATCGGCGGCCTGGCCGACCACCTCTCGTCGCTGCGCCTGCAGCCCGGCTACGAACGCGCCCTCGAGCGCGGCAAGAACGCCCTGCAGGGCACCCCGTTCGTCGGCAAGCCCGTCTACGCCGCCCTGCACGCCGCCAAGCGCGGCATCAAGGACGCCCTCAGCCCGCAGGCCATGTTCGAGGACCTCGGCCTCAAGTACATCGGCCCCGTCGACGGCCACGACCACGCCGTCCTGGAGTCGGCCCTGCGCCGCGCCAAGTCCTTCGGCGGCCCGGTGATCGTCCACACCGTCACCCGCAAGGGCAACGGCTTCGCGCCCGCCGAGAACCACGAGGCCGACCAGATGCACGCCACCGGCGTCATCGACCCCATCACCGGCGAGAACATCGGCCCGTCCAAGCGCACCTGGACCCACGTCTTCGCCGACGAACTGGCCACCCTCGGCGGCGAACGCCCCGACCTGGTCGCCATCACCGCCGCCATGCGCGGCCCCACAGGCCTGGACAAGTTCGCCGGCCTCTACCCGGAGCGCTGCTTCGACGTCGGCATCGCCGAACAGCACGCCATGACCTCCGCCGCCGGCCTCGCCATGGGCGGCATGCACCCGGTCGTCGCGATCTACGCCACCTTCCTCAACCGCGCGTTCGACCAGCTCCTGCTGGACGTCGCCATGCACAAGCAGGGCGTCACCGTGGTCCTCGACCGCGCCGGCATCACAGGCCCGGACGGCGCCTCCCACCACGGCATGTGGGACCTCTCCATCTGCGGCCTCATCCCGGGCATCCACGTGGCCGCCCCCCGCGACGCCGCCACGCTCCGCGAAGAACTCCGCGAGGCCGTCCGCATCTCCGACGGGCCCTCCGTCATCCGCTACCCGAAGGCCTCCGTGGGCCCCGACCTGCCCGCCCTCGAACGCATCGGCAAGGTCGACGTCCTGCACCGCTCCGGCTCCGACGTCCTCCTGGTCACCGTGGGCGCGTTCGGCGAACTCGGCCTGGCCGCCGCCCAACGCCTCGCCGACCAGGGCATCGGCGTCACCGTCGTGGACCCCCGCTGGGTCTTCCCCGTCTCGGACGACCTGGTCGCCCTCGCCGCCGACCACCGCCTCGTCGTCACCGTCGAGGACAACGGCCGGCACGGCGGCTTCGGCTGGGCCCTGGCCGCCGCCCTCCGCGACAACTCCGTCGACACCCCGCTCCGCGACCTGGGCATCCCCCAGACCTTCCAGGAGCACGGCGAACGCAGCGAGGTCCTCTCCGACATCGGCCTGACCGCCCAGGACGTCTCCCGCCGCATCACCGAGTGGGTCGTCGCCGCCGAGCCCGCGGAAATGGGCGCGACGGTCGAGAAGTAGCCCGGTTACCCTCCTCCCGCCCGGTCAGCGGCTCGGACGGCACTGCCGAACCCGAGTCCCGCGATCGCAGCCGGGCGAACCTTTCAGAGAGGCGCGTTGCCAACGCGGCGGGTTGCGACACCCAAGCCGCGACCCCGGTCGACCACGGGGCGTGGGGCCCTGCGAGCCCCGTGCTCCCGCCCACCGCCCCACGACCGGGGGCGCGGTCCGCGCAACGCAGGAGGAGGACCGGTGAAGCACACCCTCATGCCGTGGGAACGCGGTGTGGTCTTCCGGCACGGCGAGCTCGTCGAGGTCCTGGGCCCCGGCCGCCACCGCCGCAGCTTCCGCCACCAGGTCCGCCACCTCGACATCCGCCCCCGGTCGCAGACCCCCGGCTGGCAGGACATCCCCACCTCCGACGGCGTCCTGATCCGCGTCACCCTCGTCCTGGTCTGGTCGATCTCCGACCCGGCCCAGCACGTCCAGGCCGCCGCCACCCCCGAGGTCGAACTCCACCTCGCCACCCAGATCGCCCTGCGCACCGCCGTGCTGACCCGCACCCACGACGAGGTCGACCCGGCCCGCCCGGCCATCGCCGCCGAAATCCTCGCCGCCGTCACCACCCGCGCCACCGACCTGGGCATCGACCTGCGCGAAGTCGCCGTCCGCGACGTCGTCATGCCCACCGAACTGCGCAAAGCCGCCCTGTCCGAACTCCTGGCCCGCTCGGAAGCCCGAGCATCCCTGGAACGCGCCCGCGGCGAGACAGCAGCCCTCCGCACCCTCCTCAACGCCGCCCGCCTGGCCGAGGACCACCCGGCCCTCCTCCAACTGCGCGCCCTTCAATCCGCCAACACCGTCGTCGTCGAACGCAACCGCTGACCTCGTCCACTAACACGCCCTTGCCCACACCCTTCCCCAAAGGAAGGGCTTCGTGTCATCCCGCCGACCTGGCTCCGCCCTACCGCGCGTGTCAAGGGGGCTGTGCGTCCCTTGCCCGCCCCTCCACCTATGCCTGCCCCCTTGATACGTGTGGTAGCCCGTAGGGAGGTCGGTGGGATGACACGAAACCCGCACCACAACGGACCCGGCGCGTACCCACCCACCCCGCCGTCATCCTGCTGATCTGCCCGTCCGGCGAGGACTCTTTTGATCTTTCCCACGCACCCCGCCCCACCCACCGCTTCGCCCCGCCTTGCCCCTCGACAGCACCTCGACAGCGGCCCGACAGCTTCACGCTAAGCACCTTCTCAGGGATGTGTGGCACCTTTGTGGGGTGCGGATCCTGGTAGTCGAGGACGAGGTGCCGTTGGCCGACGCGATCGCGCGTGGCCTGCGGCGCGAAGGCATGGCGGTCGACGTCGCCTACGACGGCGAGACCGGCCATGAGAAGTCGACCGTGACCCGGTACGACGTGGTCGTGCTCGACCGCGACCTACCCGGCATGTCCGGCGACGAACTGTGCAAGGAGATCCTCAGCTCGGGCGCCCTGACCAGGGTCATGATGCTCACCGCCAGCGCCGGCGTGGACGACCGCGTCGCGGGCCTGTCCCTCGGCGCCGACGACTACCTGGCCAAACCGTTCGCCTTTCCCGAACTGGTCGCCCGCGTCCGGGCCCTCGCCCGCCGCGCCACCCCGGCCACGCCGCCGTTGCTGACCGCTCGCGACGTCGAGCTCGACCCGGCCCGGCGCACGGTGCGCCGCGCCGGCCAGCCCGTCGACCTGACCCGCAAGGAGTTCGGCGTGCTGGAGGTGCTGCTGGCCGCCAAGGGCTCGGTGGTCTCCAGCGAGGAGCTGCTGGAACGCGTGTGGGACGAGAACGCCGACCCGTTCACCACGACCGTCCGCGTCACCGTGATGACGCTGCGCAAGAAGCTCGGCGAACCGGGCATCATCGACACGGTGGTCGGCTCGGGCTACCGCGTGCCCACGGCAGGTTCCGCTGAACTCTGAGCTGGCCCGCAGGCGCGGACCCGGGCTGCGGACGCGGCTCACCCTCCTCGCGACCGGACTGGTCGCGTTCGTCAGCGGCCTGCTGCTCCTGCTCGGCTGGCTGCTCGTCGGCCGGGTCATCGCCTCCTCGCCCCGCTTCGCCGAGGGCAGCACCGTGGTCGTCGACGGTCGTGAGGTCGCGGCTGACGCGCTGATGGACCTGCTCGGCGAGCAGGCACGGGACGACGTGCTGCGATCCGGCTCGATCGCGTTCCTCTGCGTGGTCGCCGCGGCGGCACTGCTCGCCTGGACCATCACCGGCCGCGTGCTCCAGCCCGTGCACGACGTGACCGACGCGGCCCGTCGGCTGTCCGCCGAGTCCCTCGGCGAGCGGCTGCGCCTGGCCGGTCCCCGGGACGAGGTCGCGGAGCTGGCCGACACGTTCGACGAGATGCTCGACCGGCTCCAGGCGGCGTTCGAGTCGCAACGGCGGTTCGTCGCCAACGCCTCCCACGAGCTGCGCACGCCGTTGGCCGTGATCCGGACCGAGCTCGACGTCACGCTCGCCGACCCGGACGCCGACGACGCCGAGCTGCGCCGCATGGCGGGCGTGGTGCGTGCCGCCACCGAACGAGCCGAGCAGCTGGTCAGCGCTCTGTTGCTGCTCGCGCGCACAGATGGGCTGGGATTGGCGGTGCGCGAGCCGGTGGACCTCAACGCCGTGGTCGAGTCCGCGTGGCGTGCCGTGCGGGGGGAGGCGGAGGAGCGCCAGCTGCGGGTCTCGTTCCTCACCGCGCCGGCGCCCGCCGTCGGCGACCCGGCGTTGCTGGAGCGGATCGCGGGGAACCTCCTGGAGAACGCCGTGCGGCACAACCTGCCCGGCGGGTGGATCGAGGTGCGCACCGAAGGCGGCCCCGAGTGGACGTTGCTGCGGGTGTCGTCGTCCGGGCCCGTCATCGCTCCGGACCGGGTGGAGGAGCTGTTCGAGCCGTTCCGCCGGGGTGGCACGGACCGGACCGCGCGCACCGGCACCGGGCTCGGGCTGTCCATCGTGCGGGCCGCCGTCGCAGCTCACGAGGGTCAGGCTCACGCCGTGGCGGTGCCCGGCGGAGGGCTCTCGGTGGCCGTGCACCTGCCGTCCACGCCGCATGGAAAACTAGTCTGAGTGGTCCCGATCACACATGATCCGGTTTGAGGGTCGCCGCAGGGGGTACTACCTGCGCAGACGTGCCTCCCGACCCCCGATTTGTCTCCGCGTTGGGCGGGGTGTAACTTTCTCTCTGCCAGCGCGGAACGGGCCGGAGAGAGACCGGAACGGAGCGCGGCGAACATCAGCCCCGGATCGAGTCGCTGCACAGCGACGAGCTACGGTGAGCGCGTGTTCTTTGAGAACTCAACAGCGTGCCGAATAGCCAGTAAATTTATGAACCTCGTCAAGAGGTTTCCTTTGAGATTGTTACTGGA
>NZ_JBVJVK010000005.1:0-90715 GCF_055603705.1 Actinosynnema sp. NPDC037264
CGCCTCATGATCGAAACGGTGTTATGAAGCAGATTCTATAAACGCCGCAAGGGTTTTCGACTGCGCCACTCGCGATTCCTCGTGGACGTACATCATGTGGCCCGCCGGGTAGTACGCGGCCTCGATGTTCGCGTGCAGCTCCCGGGGGATCTGCAGGTGCGCCACCACGTGCTCGGCCGCGTAGTACGGCGTCGCGCCGTCCAGGTAGCCGTACGCGACGTGCACCTTCAGGTGCGGGTTGGCGCGCATCGCCGACGCCAGCTTGTTCGCCACCGTCACGTGCGTGCCCTCGAACTCCTTGTACGACCACGGCCGCACGTTCATCGTCAGGATCTCGTACGGCAGGTCGTTCTCGTACTCCAGCTCCGCCCGCACGTAGTGGTTGAGCGCCGCCGTGTACGGGCCGAGGATCGCCGAGTACGACGGGTCCTCGCTGAAGTGCTCGCGGCCGTAGTCCGCGTCCGCGCCGGTGAACCGGGAGTCCAGCCGGCCGACGACCTTGCGCTGCGACCGCAGCAGCTCGGTGAAGAACCGCACGTGCTCGACCCGCAGGTCCACCCGGTCCACGTAGTCCTCGCTGAGCCCGGTCAACCCGGCCAGCCGCGCCACCGCCGCCGCGCGCTCCTCAGTGGACAGCCGGTTGCCGCGCGCCAGCGCCCACGGGTAGTCGCGGGAGGCGAAGTCCTCCGCGTCGGCCAGCACGTCCTCCAGCGAACGGTCGCCGTGCAGCCCGTGGTAGTGCGCGATCGCCGCGTAGGTCGGCAGGAACAGCGTGTGCGGCAGGTCGTTGCCCTCGCTGAAGTCCAGCGTGGTGAAGTCCAGCACGGACGAGATCAGCATCAGCCCGTTGAGGTACATGCCGTAGCGCGACTGGAGGTAGTCGGCCAGGCCGGCCGCGCGCGTGGTCCCGTACGACTCGCCGGCCAGGAACTTCGGCGACATCCACCGCCCGTTGCGCGAGGTCCACAGCCGGATCACCTCGCCGACCGACTCCAGGTCGCCCTGGAAGCCGTGGTACTGGCCGGGCTTCTCGCCCTTCACCGCCCGCGAGTAGCCGGTGGACACCGGGTCGATGAACACCAGGTCGCTGTGCGCGAGCAGCGTCTCGGTGTTGTCGACCAGGTCGTACGGCGGCGGCGTGAGGGCGCCGACGTCGCCGGAGACGACCCGGCGCGGTCCGAGCAGGCCCAGGTGCAGCCACACGCTCGACGAGCCGGGGCCGCCGTTGAACGCGAACGTCACCGGCCGCTTCGCCGGGTCGGCGCCGTCCAGCGTGTACGCGGTGACGAAGACCTCGGCCTTCGGCAGGTGCCCGTCGAACTTTCCCTCGGTCAGCACCTCCTGGCGCAGCACCACCCGACCGGTGGTCGTGGTGTAGTTCAGCTTGCGCCGCTTGACGGTGATGCTGTGCTGGGTGGTGACGAGGTCGTCGGCAGGGAGGTCCTTCTCGTCGCCGTTGTCCGCGGCGGCCTGCTCGTCGCCGTTGTCCTTGTCGGTCATGGTCGAACTCTACGATCGGAGTCGCCGCCGGTGCTCCCGCTTTCCGCTCTTGACGAACGGGTTACCAGTTGCCGGGCGTGCCCGCGGCTGGTGGCGTGGCGCGAGGAGGTGGCGCGGGTCAAGCGGGCGGCGTTCCGCGACCAGGAGTACTGGGGGCGTCCGGTGCCGGGGTTCGGGCCGGCGGACGCGTCGCTGGCGATCATCGGCCTGGCCCCGGCCGCGCACGGCGCCAACCGCACGGGCCGCATGTTCACCGGCGACCGCTCGGGCGACTTCCTGTACGCGGCGATGCACGCGGTGGGCCTGGCGACCCAGCCGACGGCCGCGCACCCGGGCGACGGGCTGGAGCTGATCGGCACCCGGATCACGGCGCCGGTGAAGTGCGCGCCGCCGGAGAACAAGCCGACCCCGGAGGAACGCGACAACTGCCGCCCGTGGCTGATCCGGGAGCTGGAGCTGCTGCGGCCGACGTTGCGCGCGGTGCTCGTGCTGGGCGCGTTCGGCTGGCAGGCGGCGCTGCCCGCGCTGGCCGCGTGCTGGCAGGTGCCGCGCCCGCGCCCGGTCTTCGGCCACGGCGTGCACCTGACCCTGCCCGCGCAGGACGGCGGCGAACCGCTGCACCTGCTCGGCTGCTACCACGTGAGCCCGCACAACACGTTCACGGGCAGGCTCACCGCACCCATGCTGCAAGACGTCCTGCGCGCCGCCGGGACCGCTGCCGGCGTCCTGTAGCCCGTGGGCAGCCGGGCCGACCACGCGATCGTCGGGCCCGACGGCTCCGAGCCTCTCGGCCCGGACGCGGTCACGACGCTCGTCGTCGGGGACGGCGCGGACCAGGCCGTTGACCCGGTTGGCCGTGTCGGGGTCAAACCACCCGCACCGGACGTGGCCGACAGGCATCCTTGGTCCATGAAGCCCCGGCTCGCGCTCGTCCTCGCGGTCGGGTCCGCGCTCGTCCTCATCGCGCTCGCGGCAGGCGGCACGTCGCCGGTGCGCTACCAGGACCGCCCGGCCGGTGGCGACGACGCCCCGCCGCCGACCGCCGACTCGAGCCCGCCGCTCGACACCGAGGTGGGACCCTCCGCGGCGGCCGGGTCGCTGCTGGTCCTCGTGATCGTCTTCATCGCGGTGGCGGTGGTCGGCGTGGTCTCGCTGCTCATCTCGCTCGGCGTGTTCCGGCGCCGACGGCGGCGGCGTGGCGTGGGCGCCGCGGTCGACGCGCCCGACCTGCCCGAGGCGCACGCGACGCCGCCGCCGATCCTCGTCCGCCGTGCCGCCGAGGCCCTCGAAGAGCTGCGCGAGGGCACGAGCGGACCGCCCGGCGACGCCGTGATCGCCGCCTGGCTCACCCTCGAACGGGCCGCGCAGGACAGCGGCGCGCCCCGCGAGGGCCACCAGACGGCCACCGAGTTCACCGGCGACCTGCTGCGCCGCTACCAGGTCGACGAGCACGCGACCGGCACGCTGCGCCGCGTCTACCAGCGGGCCCGGTTCGGCACGGCCGAGGTCACCGCGGCCGACGCCCGCACCGCCACCGAGGCGTTGGAGCACATCGTGCGGGACCTGCGGTGAACGCCCTCGTCGGCGGGATGGGACGCGCGGTCGTGCTGGCGGTGGCGGTCGCGGCCGTCACGGCGTTCGTGCTGGTCCGCGTGGGCGCGCCGTGGCTGTGGGCGGTGGTGCTCGCGCTGCCCGTCGGCGGGTTGGCGCTGCTCGTCGCACGCCTGCCGCGCGCGACGGACGTCGTGTGGGCGCAGCAGCCCGCCACCCTCTCCACCGCCACGTCCGTGCAGGCCAGTACTCTCGCGAGCCGCCTCGCCGAGGCCGCCGTCGACCAGGACCGGTTCACCGTCCGCGTCCAGCCCCGGCTGCGCAGGCTCGCCGAGGCACGGCTGCGGCAGGTGCACGGCATCCACGACCTCCACCACCCGCGAGCCCGCGAGGTGCTGGGCCCCGACCTGCACCGCCTGCTCACCGACCCGAAAGCGCCGCTGCCCGAGCCGTCGAAGCTCGCCGACCTGTTGGAGAACCTGTGACCGGAACCGACGTGGGCGTCGAGGCGATCGCGGCCGAGGCGAAGGCGGTGCTGGCCGCCGTCGGCACGGTGGTCGTGGGCCGGGAGCGGTCGCTGCGGCTCGCCCTGGCGGCGATCCTCGCGGGCGGGCACGTGCTGCTGGAGGACGTGCCGGGCCTGGGCAAGACGTTGATGGCGCGGTCGCTGGCGCAGGCGTTGAAGCTGGACTTCAAGCGCCTGCAGTGCACGCCCGACCTGCTGCCCGCCGACGTCACCGGCTCGTTCCTCTACAACCCGGGCGACCGCGAGTTCACCTTCCGCGAGGGTCCGCTGTTCACCGGCCTGCTGCTGGCCGACGAGATCAACCGCACCCCGCCGAAGACGCAGTCCGCGCTGCTGGAGGCCATGCAGGAGCGGCAGGTCACGGTCGAGGGCCGCACGTTCGCCCTGCCCCGCCCGTTCCACGTGCTGGCGACCGCGAACCCGGTGGAGTACGAGGGCACCTACCCGCTGCCGGAGGCTCAGCTGGACCGGTTCCTGCTGCGGCTGGACATCGGCTACCCGCCGCCCACCGAGGAGGTCGAGGTGCTGCGCCGCAGGCTCACCCGGCAACGCGAGGAGACCGAGGTCGAGCCCGTGCTGGACGCGGCCCGGCTGCGCCGGCTCCAGCACGGCGTCGAGCAGGTGTCGGTGGACGACGACGTGCTGCGGTACTGCGTGGACCTGGCCGCCGCGACCCGCGCGCACGGCGCCGTCGAGGTCGGCGCGTCACCACGCGGCGCGCAGGCGTTGGTGCTGGTCGGACGGGCTTTGGCGGTGCTGGACGGGCGGGACTTCGTGCTGCCCGAGGACGTCAAGGAGTGCGCCGTGCCCGCCCTCGCGCACCGGCTCACGCTGCGCCCGGAGACGTGGACGTCCGGCGTCACCGGCGTGGAGGTCGTGACCGAGCTGCTGGGCCGGGTGGCCGGGCCCGCGAGCGCCCGGTCGTGAGCCGGGCGCAACGGCTGCGCGCGGCGTTCACCAGCGGGCGCGGCGCGCACTGGCACCCGACCGACGCGTTGGTGCGCGGCCTCGCGCTGGGCGTCGGGATGGTGGTGCTCGGCGGCCTGCTGCACGAGGTCGAGCTGGTCCTGTTCGGCGCGCCGTTGCTGATCTCGACGCTGGTGGCCCTGGTCACGCCCGTCGTCGGCACGCCGCAGGTCCGGGTGCGCGGGTTGCCGCGCACCGGCGAGGTCGGCGCGGCCAAGTCGGTGGTGGAGGTCGACCCGGGCCAGGGCGCCGAGGTGATGGCGATCCGGCTGCCCGGTGTCGGCGAGGGCATCGGCCCGGTGCACCTGGTGGCCGCGTCGGCGCGGGAGATCGAGGTCGTGCTGCGCCGTGACGCGTGGGGCGAGGGCGTCGACCTGCGGCCGGACCACCTGGTGGCGGGGCCGGACGCGTTGTTCGTGCACGGTCCGGTGACGGCCCCCGAACGCGGTCGGGTGATCCTGCCGCCCGTCGAGGCGCTGCCCGCCGGCCTGCTGCCCGCACGGGCGGTCGGCCTGGTCGGCGCGCACCGGGCGCGGCGGCCGGGCGACTCGGTGGAGCTGCGCGACATCCGGGCGTTCCAGCCCGGCGACCGGCTGCGGCGCATCGACTGGCGGGTGTCGTTGCGCGCCGCCGGCATGGCCGGGTCGGCCGAGGGCACGAACCTGCACGTCCGCGAGCACCACGCGGAGGCGGACGCGGACGTCGTGCTGGCACTGGACACGCGGCAGGACGTCGGCGCGGAGCTGGGCGACTGGTCGTCGCCGGTGCGGGCGAGGGCGGGCCTCGTCTCCGGCCGGTCGCTCGGCGAGTGGTCGTTGACCTCGCGCGGCACGACGGCCCGGCCCGGCGGCAGCCTCGACCTGGCCGTGCGGGCGGCGGCGTCCCTGGCGGCGGGGTACCTGCGGCAGGGCGACCGGGTCGGCCTGGTCGACCTCGGCCGGCCGCAGCTCGGTGCGCGGCCGGGCGCGGGGCGGCGGCAGCTGCTGCGGCTGCGCAACCAGCTCGTGGTGTGCGCGCGGTCGGCCGGGTGGGCGCAGCGGCCCGTGCTGCGGCCCGAGCAGGTGCCGCACGGCGCGCTGGTGGTGGTGCTGTCGCCGTTCCTGGACGGCGAGGTGGTGGAGCTGGCCGTGCACGCGGCGCGGCGGGGCAACCTCGTGCTGGCGGTGGACGTGCTGCCGTCGCCGTTGCGCGCCGACGGTGAGACGCCGTGGGGCGAGGCGGTGCTGAAGGTGATCCGGCTGGAGCACGACGTGCGGCTGGAGGCGATGCGGCAGCACGGCGTGGCGGTGCTGCCGTGGGGCGCGCCGATCGCGGGCGTGCTGCGTGCCGCCCGGACCGCGAGGAGGGTGTCCCGGTGACGCGAACGTCGAACCCAGGCCCCGCGTCTCGAACGCCCAGGACGGCCGTGTCCTCCGTTCGGGTACCCCGAGTCGGACGCCCGGGACGGGGGAGCGGTGCGGGCTGAGCTGGGCGCCGGGCTGCCGGCGTGGGTGTTGCGGGCGTCGATCGTGCTCGTCGCGGGCGGTGTGGCGGCGGTACTCGCGGTGCACGGGGTCGAGTGGCCCGCGCTGGCGCTGTACGGCGCGCTGGTGGTCGTGGCGGCGGCCATACCGGCGTCCGCCGCGGTCGCGCTGGTCATCGGGTACCCGGCGGCGGCGATGGTGGTCACCACCGACGAGCCGTCGTGGCCCGGCGTGTTCGCGCTGGTCGTGCTGCTGCACCTGCTGCACGTCCTGTCCGCCTACGCGGCGGTCGTCCCGGCCGGCTCGCGCGTTCACCCGGATGCGCTCAAGGCCCCCGCGAAGAGGTTCGCCGCCGTGCAACTCTCCGTGCTCGCCCTCGGTGTCGTGGTACTCCTCCTGCCGGGCGGCCGAACGGACGCGGCGGTCGAGGTGGTCGGCCTCGTGTGCGCGGTCGGACTGGTCGTCGGAACGGTCCTGCTGATGCGTCGGAAAGGCTGAGAAACACCCCCTCCGGGCTCAGC
Organism: Actinosynnema sp. NPDC037264; assembly: GCF_055603705.1. Taxonomy (NCBI): domain Bacteria; kingdom Bacillati; phylum Actinomycetota; class Actinomycetes; order Pseudonocardiales; family Pseudonocardiaceae; genus Actinosynnema; species Actinosynnema sp. NPDC037264. The sequence continues at coordinate 6,528 of NZ_JBVJVK010000005.1, forward strand.
GCGAGCTGACCGTCTGGATCGTTCCTCTCAGCACGTTCACCCAGCCGCGCAGGTCAGCGGCTGCGTGTCGGCAATCACGCGGCGACTGTGGTCACAACGGGCCTGCTCGATGCGCCGGAAAGCCCTGCCCGGTGCGACCATGTGTGTATGGCTGCTGTGAAGTCGCAACCCACACGGATCGTGATTGTCGGCGGTGGGTACGTCGGCATGTACACCGCGCTGGGATTGCAGAAGAAGCTGCGTTCCGGCGAGGCGTCCGTCACGGTGATCGACCCCCAGCCGCACATGACCTACCAGCCGTTCCTCCCCGAGGCGGCGGCCGGCTCCATCGAACCGCGCCACGTCGTCGTGCCGCTGCGCAAGGTCCTCAAGCGCTGCCACGTCGTCACCGGCCGCGCGACCCGCATCGAGCACGAGCGCAAGGCCGTCACGGTCGAGCTCGCCGACGGCCACGTCGAGGAGTTCGAGTACGACGTGCTGGTCTCGGCACTCGGCGCCATCTCGCGCACGCTGCCCATCCCGGGCCTGCCCGAGGTCGGCATCGGCATGAAGACCATCGGCGAGGCCATCTACCTGCGCAACCACGTGCTGTCGCGGCTCGACCAGGCCGCCAGCACGAACGACCCGGAGCTGCGCAAGCGGCTGCTGAGCTTCGTCGTCATCGGCGGCGGCTTCGCGGGCATCGAGACGCTGGCGGAGCTGGAGGACATGGCCCGCTACGCGCTGCGCTACTACGAGGGCCTCAAGCAGTCCGACATGCACTGGGTGCTGGTCGAGGCCACCGGCCGGATCATGCCCGAGGTGAGCGCGCGGCTCGGCGTCTACACCGTCGAGCAGCTCGAGAAGCGCGGCATCAAGTGCTACCTCGACACGCGCGTGAAGAGCATGGAGGGCGGCCACGTCGTCCTGGACGACGGCACCGAGTTCGACTCGGACACAATCATCTGGACCGCGGGCATGAAGGCGAACCCGATGCTGCGCAACACCGACCTGCCGCTCGACGAGCGCGGCCGGGTCCGGTGCACGGCGGCGATGCAGGTCGTCGGCCTGCCGGGCGTCTGGGCCGCGGGCGACTGCTCGGCCGTGCCGGACCTCTCGCGCACCGAGGAGGACCCGACGGCGACCTGCGTGCCCAACGCGCAGCACGCCATCCGGCAGTCCAAGCTGCTGGCCAAGAACATCATCGCTGCCCTGCGCGGCAAGCAGCCCAAGGACTACTTCCACAAGTACCTGGGCTCGGTCGCGGGCCTCGGCCTCTACAAGGGCGTGGCCGACGTGTTCGGCCTGCGGTTCAAGGGCGTCGTCGCCTGGTTCATGCACCGCAGCTACCACGTGATGTTCATGCCCACGGTCAACCGCAAGTTCCGGGTGTTCGTCGACTGGACCCAGGCGCTGTTCTCGGGCCGCGAGGTCGTCGCCCTCGGCCAGATCCACGAGCCGAAGGCCGAGTTCGACCGGGCCACCAAGAGCTGAGCGCGAACGGCCCCGCGCACGCTGCGCCGTTCGGGCGCGGCAGGCGTGGGGCCGTCTGGACCAGCCTTCTCACTTGAGCCCCCAGACGGGCTAACGCGCTGCGCGTCGCCTTGACATTGCGTAACGTGAACCCGAGAATACAGCTGGTGTATCGCCTGAATGTGTGATGCATCAGTGGGGAGAGAGGTGACCGCGATGTCTCTCGAGGAGCTGGCCGCACAGCTTCGCCGCGGTGAGATCGAGGATCGTGCGCTGGCGGAGTACTCCGCGGAGTACGCCACCGCCGAAAAGCGTTTTTGCAGCAAGAAAGACGACTGAGTCATGACCGTCTCCGGGTGGGGGAACGAGACCGTCCCCCCACCCGAGGCCGCCAGACCGGTGAAACCCACCCCGCTGTTGCTCCAAGGCCAGGACTACCTCTTCCGGTCGCAACCCAAGTGCCTGGACTTCCAGGAGCAGGTCCACCGCCTCGGCATGGTGGACGAGGGCGACGGCAGCCCCGTGCCCTGCGTGCTGGTCCTCGCCCGGGCCGCCGACATGGAGATGAACGAGCTCTCCATCGCGCTCGCCGAACGCGGCATCCGGATGGCCCGCATCGACGCCGACCGCTCGGTCGACCTCCCGCTCACCGTCTACACCGACCAGCCGCTGCTGGAGCTCGACCGCTGGCTGCTGCGCCCGCTGCTGGTGTGGCGCAGGCACTTCGAGCTGACCGCGCTGCCGCTGGAACCCGGCACGCTGGCCGGCGCGTACGCGGTGGACCAGTGGGGCGCGGTCGCCGACTGGCTCTCCAGCCGCGGCGACTGGGCGCACGTCAACCCCAGCCGCAACACCTCCCACCTCAACCGGCTCACCCAGCTCGCCGACGCCGCCTCGTTCGGCCTGAAGGTGCCGCGCACCACGGTCACCACCCGACCCGGCCGCACTCGGCCCGGCGGCGGGCGGTGCATCGTCAAGACCTCCGGCCGCCACCTGCTGGAACCGCGCCCGGGGATGCAGCACGGCCTGTTCCCGCGCCCGCTGGAGACCAGCCGCTCCGGTGACGTGCCGGAGTCCGCGCCGGTGATCGTGCAGGAGTACGTGCCCTCCGACACCGAGCTGCGCGTGTTCGTGGTCGGCGAGCGGTGCCTGGCGTTCCAGGTCGACAAGCTCGACCCGGCGCAGCTGTGGGTCGACCCCGAGGCGGTCCGCGTCACGCCCGTCGACGTGCCCGGCGGGCTGGCCGACCGGCTGCTCGCGCTGGCCAGGCACTGGCGGCTCCAGGTGGCCGCGTTCGACCTGCTCGTCTCCGGCGGGGACCACGTGTTCCTGGAGGTCAACGTCAACTGCGACTGGCGGTGGTTCGAGCACCGGGCGCAGGACTCGCGGGTGTCCGACGCCGTGCACGAGTGGGTCGCGGCGCGCTTCAAGGAGCTGCTGGGTGCGGGCAAAGGTCGCTGAGCACGCGACGCTCTTCTACTCCGACGGCGCCGTGGTGTGGGACGACTACCTCAACCACCGCCAGTTCGCCATCAGCGAGACCGCCGAGCTGCTGTGCCGCAAGTTCACCGGGTTCACCGACGTCGACGAGCTGCTCGCGCCGCTGGCCGAGGGCGATCAAGTCGCGCTGCGCAAGGTGATCGAGGAGCTCCTCGAAGCCGGGGTGCTGATCGTGGAGGGCTCGCCCGAGCACGAGCGGGAACGGCGGCTGCTCGCCGGGTGGCGCGACTGGGGCACGTCGGCCCGGCACTTCCACTTCGCCAGCCGCACCCTCGCCGACGCGCCGTACCAGGGCACGGAGGAGCACGACGCCGTGCTGGACGCCAAGCTGGCCGCCGAACCGCCGCCCGCGCCGTTCCGCCGCCTCGGCCGCACCGCCGTGCTGCTGCCGCGCCTGGACGGCACGTCGAGGTGGGCGTCGGAAGGGCTGCTCGACGTGCTGCTGGCCCGCCGCACGACCCGCGGGTTCGGGCCGGGGCCGATGTCATTGACGCGGGTCGCCGAGCTGCTGGCGGTGCTGGCGGGTCCGTCGCCCGCGCGACCGCGGATCGGGCGCTCCGGCACGGTGTTCAAGACCAGCCCGTCCGGCGGCGGGCGGCACCCGGTCGAGCTGTACGCGCACGTGGGGGTGGCCTCCACCGGAGGTGGCGATCAGGCGGTCGAGGCGCTGGAGCCGGGCTGGTACCACTACGACGGGCTCGCGCACGCGCTGGAGCCGATCGGGGTGACGTGGGGGCCCGCCGAGATGACCGCCGCGGCGGGTGACCAGGACTGGGTCGGGCAGGCGCCGTTGGTCCTCGCGTACACCGGAGTACTCGAACGGACTAGATGGCGTTACGACACGTCACGTGCTTACCGTGTTGTGCAAATGGACGTAGGACACCTGTCCCAAACGGCTTATCTGGTTGCTACGGCAATGGGTTTTGGTATCGGCTTCACCGCAGCATTGCGGGATGAGCTCGTCGAACAAGCACTCGGCTGTGATGCTTATCACGAAGTCGTACTCGGTCTGAGCGCCTTGGGGCCATTACCCGAATGAGCGCAATAGCGGATCGCATTGAGCCGTGCGGGCGACTTCTTCTGAAGTAGCCCCACGAACGCTCGGTAACCGCTTAGGCTCCCCGCTGCCCCCGTAGCCCAACCGGTAGAGGCAGGCTCCTTAAAAGAGTCACAGTACGGGTTCGAATCCCGTCGGGGGCACGTTCGGCGCCACAGCGACTTCACCCATCTGCCGGGTGAACCCAAAACGGTGCGTCGTGCCGGTCGACATCGAGTCGGCATCGCGTCACCCGATCGGACCCGCGAACGCGGTGCGGCGGCCGTGAACAGGCACACCACATCGGATGAGTCGCGGATGTCCGATCGGATGACGCGCGGGTTCAGCGGTCCCGCACCCATTCCGCGACGACGTCGGCCAGCACCGCCAGTGGCAGCGGCCCGCCGCCGAGCAGCACGTCGTGGAACGCGCGGATGTCGAAGCGCTCGCCCAACGCCTCCTCGGCCGCCGCCCGGATCCGCAGGATCTCCAGCCGGCCGACCATGTACGCCAGCGCCTGGCCCGGCGCGGCGAGGTAGCGGTCGACCTCGTTCTCGATCTCGACCAGCGCCAGCGGCGTGTTCTCCCTCAGGTACTCGACGGCACGCGCGCGGCTCCACCCGTGCGCGTGCAGACCGGTGTCCACCACGAGCCGGCCGGCGCGCATCGAGTCCATCGCCAGCATCCCGAGCCGCGCCACGTCGTCGGAGTACAGGCCCATCTCGTCGGCCAGCCGCTCGGTGTAGAGCCCCCAGCCCTCCAGGTACGCGGTGACGTGCGCGACCCGCCGCAGCACCGGCAGGTCGGTGAGCTGCTGCGCCAGCGTGATCTGGAAGTGGTGCCCCGGCACGGCCTCGTGGAACGCGATCGCCTCGGCCTGGTAGCGGAACCGCTCCTCGACCCGGTGGGTGTTCGCGTAGTAGACGCCGGGCCGCAGCCCGTCCGGCGTCGGCGGCGAGTAGTAGGCGATCGGCGCGCCGGGCGCGTCGGCCGCGGGCACCGGCTCGACCTGGCACCGCTGCTCGGGCACCCGGCCGAACCAGCGCGGCGCGGCCTGCTCCGCCCTGGTCACGGCCTCGCGGGCGGCGGTGATCAGCTCGTCCTCGGTGCTCCAGCGCAGGGCCGGGTCGGTGCGCATCCGCTCCAGCACCTCGGCCACGTCGGAGGTCCCGAACACCCGCTTGCCCAGCTCGGCGTACTCGTGGGCCAGGCCCGCCATCACGTCCAGGCCGGTCTGGTGCAGTTCCGCGGGCGTGCGGTCGGTCGTGGTCCGGGTCCGCGCGAGCGCCGCGTACATCGCCTCGCCGTTCGGCAGCCGGCTCAAGCCCGCCTGGTCGTCCGGGCGGCCCTGGATGCCCGCCACCACGTCCCGGTAGGCCGCGAACGCGGGCCGCACCACGTCGGCCAGCAGGCGCTCCCGCTCGGCGGCGAACGCCTCACCGCCGACCGGACGGGCCAGCGGGTCCTCGTCGGCGGCGAGGTAGCGGTCCAGGTGCGCCACGGAGGCGTCGACGAGGTGCTGAACGGGCGTGCGGCCCGCCGCCGCGCCCGCGAGGTGCCGTTCGGCGATCCGGCGCAGGAAGTCGGGCACCGCGGCGAGCCGCTCCAGGTAGGCCCGCTCGGACTCCGGCCCCGACAGCACGGTCGTCGGCATGACCGACAGCAGCTCGCCCGCGGGGGCGAAGAACGAGTCGGTGATCGTGTACTCGACGCCGAGCGCGTCGATCTCGTCCACGATCGCCTCGGCCTGCTGCACGATCACCGCACGCGTCACCGGGTCGTCGTCCGCGGGCAGAGCGCGCGCCCGGTCGGCGATGTCGACCGCCCGTGCCCGCGCGGATTCGTCGGTCTCCACCCGGCGGTCCGCGAGCAGGTGGTCGTATCCCGGCACGCCGTAGACGGTCGCGCTCAACGGCTCCCGCGAGAACATCAGGTCGAGCAGTTCGTCGGCCAACTCCGTCGTCGTGCCCATGCGCACCCCCTGGTCGTCGTGAAACCAAGATGGTACTTAGCCTAAGAAACGATTTACACCCGGTCCAAATAGGCCAGCACGGCGAGCACGCGCCGGTTGTCGTCCTCGGACATCGGCAGGTCCAACTTGCCGAAGATGTTCGCGATGTGTTTGCCGACCGCTTTCTCGGTGACGAACAGCCGGCCCGCGATCGCGCCGTTCGAACGGCCCTCCGCCATCAACGACAGCACTTCCCGCTCACGCGGCGTCAACGTGGTCAGCGGCTGGTCGCGCGCGCCGCGCGCGAGCAGTTGGTCGATGACCTCGGGGTCCATCGCGGTGCCGCCGGCGGCGACCCGGCGAATGGCGTCGACGAACTGCTTGACGTCCGACACCCGGTCCTTGAGCAGGTATCCCACCGCGCCGCCCCGGTCGGACAGCAGTTCGCGCGCGTAGAGCTGCTCCACGTACTGCGAGAGCACCAGCACCGGCAGCCCCGGCACCCGCTTGCGGGCCTCGATCGCGGCGCGCAGCCCCTCGTCGGTGAACGTCGGCGGCAGGCGCACGTCGACCACCGCCACGTCCGGGCGGTGGTCGACCAGGGCCTTGAGCAGGGCGGGACCGGAGTCGACCGCCTCCACCACGTCGAAGTCGTAGGCCTCCAGGAGCCGGATCAGCCCGTCCCGGAGGAGGACGAGGTCTTCACCGAGGACAACTCGCACGGCAGCTCCATGGTCACGATGGTCGGCCCGCCCACCGGGCTCGCGATGCCGAGTGTGCCGTCGAACGCCGCGAGCCGGCGCTCGATCCCGCGCAACCCACCGTTCTCCGACGGCTCCGCGCCGCCGCGCCCGTTGTCCCCGATCATCAACGACAACCGGCCGTCGTCGTGCCGCACCCGCACCCACGCGCTCGTCGCGCCGCTGTGCTTGGCCACGTTCGTCAACGTCTCGGCCACCGCGAAGTACGCGGCCGACTCGACCGGCGCCTCCGGCCGGCCGGTCAGCTCCAGGTCGACCTCCACCGGCAGCGGGTGCGCCAGCGCCAACGCGCGCAGCGCGCCGTCCAGCCCGCGGTCGGCCAGCACCGGCGGGTGGATGCCGCGCACCAGGTCCCGCAGCTCGGCCAACGCCTGGGAGGACGACTGGCGCGCCTCGGCCAGCAGCTCCTGCGCCGCCCGGGGGTCCTGGGCCAGCAGCTCCTCGGCCATGCCGAGGCTGAGCCCGAGCGCGACCAGCCTGGCCTGCGCGCCGTCGTGCAGGTCCCGTTCGATCCGGCGCAGCTCGGCGGCCTGCGCGTCGACCGTGTCGGCCCGCGAGTCGGCCAGCACGCGCACCCGGTCGGTGAGGGCGGCGGTCGCGCTGGGCGCGAGCAGCCGCCTGGCGACGGTCGCGTGCAGCCGGGCGGCGCGGGGCGTGGCCCACCACGCCAGCACCAGGAAGGCGATGCCCAGCAGCGGCGCGAGCACGAAGTTGCCCGGGGTGTCGCGGCCGATCGCGACGTACTCGACGTCCCCGCGGTCCAGCCAGATCAGCGGCACCGCGAAGCCCAGCACGCCGTTGATCCAGAACCCGACCGGCAGCACGCCGCAGAGCACCCCGGTGATCGCGTTGACGGGCAGGAACGCGAGGTCGCGCCACGTCGCCGGGTCGGTGGCGATGGTGCGGACCCTGGTCATCGGGCCGCGGTTCGCCGGCACCCGGTACGGCGCCGGGATCTCCACCTCCAGCACCCGCGAGGCCCACCAGCGGAAGAAGCCGGTGTAGCGGCGGGCCAGCGCGGTGAACACCAGCAGCAGCGGCACGCCGACGGTCACCAGGATCAGCGGGTAGGCGTAGAGCTGGAGCGGGATCAGCAGCAGCCCCGCCACGCACAGCGGCGTCCGGGCCAGCCCCAGTCCGGCCTGCGTCAGCCGGGTGCGGGCGGCTCGTACCAGGTCGCGGTCCGTCATGGCGCCGATTCTTCCGGCCGGCCCCCGGTAAATCGGTGGGTTTAACCCCCCAAAGCGATCTACAGATCGATCACGGTCCCGTCCGCGACGACCTCCACGCCCGCCTCGGCGATCTTCGCGTGCTCCGGCGACGCCGGGTCCAGCACCGGGTTGGTGTTGTTGAGGTGGGTGTAGATCCGCCGGGTCGCCGGGTGCCCGCGCAGCTCCGGCAGGCTGTGCGCGATCGGCAGGTGGCCCATCGCCGCCTGCCCGCTCGGCCTGCCGGTGGCCGCGCCCATCTCCGAGGGCGCGTAGAACGTGCCGTCCAGCAGCACCACGTCGGCCTCGGCCACCAGCGCGTCGAACCCGGGCGGCCAGGACGCCAGGCACGGCGCGTACAGCAGCACCCCGCCGGTGGCAGGGTCGCGGAACCGGTAGGCCACCACCCAGTGGCCCGCCACCGGCGAGTCGACGGCGTAGCGCGGGCGCTTGCCGCTCACCGGGAACGCGGTGACCTCCAGCCCGCCCACGAGCACCACCGCCTGCTCGGGCTCCACCTGCCGCCACGACCACTCGCCGTACGTGGCCAGGACGGCGCGCGTCGGCGCGAGCGCGTGCAGCACGGTCGCGGGCGCGTGCACGCGGAGCCCCGGCGCGCCCCGCAGCACCGCCAGGCCCAGCGTGTGGTCCAGCTCGGCGTCGGTGAAGAGCACCCCGCGCACCGGCGTGTCCCTCGGCCCGGGACCGGGCGCGAGGGCGGGCGTGGCGGCGAGCTGCGCGCCGACGTCCGGCGAGGCGTTGACCAACCACCACTCCGCCCCGTTCCCGCTGACCGCCAACGCGTCCTGCGTGCGCGCCGGCAACCGACCGGCCCGCACCGCCTCGCACGGCCCGCACGCGCAGTTCCACTGCGGCGCACCGCCGCCGGCGGCCGTCCCGAGCACGACCGCCCTCACCGCACCACCGCCCGGTGCTCCGCCTCGGCCGGCGGTCCCGCGAGGATCAGGTCGACCAGGCCCCGGTGCGGCGAGAGCGTGCACACCGGGTCCGTCGCCGACGCGTCGCCGGTCAGCTGGAACGCCTGGCAGCGGCACCCGCCGAAGTCCACCTCGCGCCGGGCGCACGAACGGCACGGGTCGCGCATCCAGTCGAAGCCCCGGAACGCGGTGAACGCGGGCGAGGTGTGCCAGATGTCGGCCAACGACCGGTCCTTCACGTTCTCCACGCCGAGCCCGTCGATCACCCCCGCCGCCGGGCACGGCAGCACGTCGCCGTTCGGCGCCACGGTCAGCTGCCGCGCGCCCCACCCGTGCATGCACGGCTTGGGGTGCGCCTCGTGGTAGTCGGCGATCACGTACACGATCTCCATCGCCGACCGCGCCTGCGCGGCGGCCACCACCTCGCCCGCCCGCGCCAACTGCTCCCTCGTCGGCAGCAGCGCGGCCCGGTTGCGCAGCGCCCAGCCGTAGTACTGGGTGTTGGCCAGCTCCAACCGGTCCGCGCCCATCCGCTCGGCGAGCGCGACGATCCCGCCGACGTGGTCGAGGTTGAGCCGGTGCAGCACCACGTTCACGGTCAGCGGCAGCCCCGCGTCCCGGATCGCCTCGGCCGCGCGGAGCTTCGGCTCGAACGCCTTCACCCCGGCGATCCGGTTCGCGCCCGCCTCGTCCGCGTCCTGCACGGACAGCTGCACGTGGTCGACACCGCGCAGCCCCGCGAGCCGCTCGGGGGTCAGCCCGAGCCCGCTGGTCACCAGGTTCACGTAGCAGCCGAGCCCGGCCGCGTGCTCGACCAGCTCCGGCAGGTCCTTGCGCGCCAACGGCTCGCCGCCGGACAGGTGGACCTGCAGCACGCCCAGCGCGCGGGCCTGGTCGAACACGTCGCGCCACCGCGCGGTGTCCAGCTCGTCGCCCCGCCCGACCAGGTCGACCGGGTTGGAGCAGTACCCGCAGCGCAGCGGGCACCGGTGGGTCAGCTCGGCGAGCAGCCCGAACGGCGCGTCCGCCCGAGGCGCCTCACCCATCGACGTCCACCACCCGGCGCGCCACCAGCCGTGCGACGAGCTCGGCCACGTCGTCCGCCTCCACCCCGTCGAACTCCTCGGTCAGCCGGCGCGCGATGCCCTCGACGGACGTGCGCCCGTCGCACAGCGCGACCACCGCCGCCGCGGTCTCGTTGAGCACCAGCACGCCTTCCGGGAACAGCACCACGTGGCTGTCCCGGGTCTCGTCGTACGCCGTCTTCACGCCCCGCCGCAGGCGCGGCACCGCGTCCAAGCCCGTCATGGTCGGCTCCGTCACGAGTAGTAGTCCACGGCGTCCAGCACCGCCCGCAGCACGTCGCACTTGAACGCCAGCGCGGCGACCGCCGCCTCCTGCTGCTCGCGCGTGCGGCAGTTGCGCACCACGATGTCCACAGTGGACTTCCCTTCGTCGGCGATCACCTTGAGCCGGGTGGTGAAGTAGGTGAAGCCCTCCTCCGCGATCCACGGGTAGTGCTCGCGCATGTCCACCAGCCGCCGCGCCATCAGCCCGCGGGAGAACATCTCGGTCAGCCCGGACGCCACCGCCTCCACCCACGGCCGCGTGCGGGCGAACGTCACGTAGGCGTCCACGGCGAACCGCACGCCCGGCAGCACGTGCCGCTCGTCCAGCACCTCCTCGCGGGTCAGCCCGACGGCCTCGGCCAGGCGCAGCCAGTTCTCCGCGCCACCGTCGCCGGGCCCGCGGCCGTCGTGCCAGACGATCCGCTCCCGCCACACCCGCCGGACCTCGACGTCCGGGCAGTTGGCCAGGATCGCGGCGTCCTTGCGCGGGATCGCCTGCTGGTAGTACCAGCGGTTGGCGGCCCAGAGCTGCAGCTCGTGCTTGCTCAACCGGCCCTCGTGCAGCCGCAGGTGGAAGGGGTGGCGGTCCCAGTAGAGGGGTGACAGGGCGCGCAGGCGCGCGGTGAACTCGTCCGGCGTCAACATCGGGGAGCCGGACGACTCGGGAGTGGGCACGGCGGCGGGCACCTCTCGGTACGCGGGCGCCGCGCCCCGCCGACGCGCGGCCGGCGGGGCGCGGCGGCGGGCTCAACTGCGAGCGGCGTAAGCGGTGACTTCCATGGGGGTGTCGACGTCCCGGAAATCGGGCTTGACCCAGGTGCGCTTCTCGGGCTCGGTGGTCATGCGCTCTACTCCTCGGATGCGTGGTGCTTCTCCGTGGGGCGGCGGTAACCCACCGTAGAGCTTGCGGCGGCTACCGCGCTAGTTCCAGTTCCGTGCGGCGGGTATGCGCCTCAACTGTTCCAGCACGACCGGATCTTGCAACTGCATCCACTGGATCACCTCTGTATAGGTGGCGCACACCGTTTCGGGCTTGACGCACACCTCGCCGAGGAACCCCTCCACCGCGTTGCTGAACGCGCCGCCCGCCCACTCGTTGAAGTGGTTGCCGATCACGATCGGCGCGCGGTTGCCGTTGACCGCGGACTGGTACACCGAGCGGTAGGTGTCCAGCACGATCCGGGTGTAGTCACCGGCCTTCTCGGGCTCCTCCTTGGCGCCGTTGAGCGCGTACCAGAGGTTGAAGTCCATCATCACGACCTGCTTGCCCAGCGCGGGCACGCGCACCTCCGGCATGGGGAACTCCCACAGGCCCTCGTGCACGAACGGCCACACCACCCCGAGGCTCACGTGGCTGGTGTCGTAGGCCAGGCCGTGACCGCGCATCGCCGGGAACGCCTGGCCCCACTGGCCCTCCAGGCAGGGCGTGCGCCCGCCGCGCACGGCCGTCGGGTCCAGCTTGAACCCGCGCTGCCGCGCCTTCTCCACGATCGCGAAGAACTGGTCGAGCTCCCGGTTCCACTGGTCGGTGTTCCAGGTGCCGACGTTCGGCTCGTCGCCGAGGCAGTAGTGGCCGTTGTAGTGCGTGCCGATCTCGTGGCCCGCGTCGATGGCCGCGTTGAGGTAGCCGATCCGCAGGTCCACGTCCGCGCGGCTGCCGCCGAACCCGATGGAGGAGTAGCCCGGCTGGTGCCCGGGGCCGGTGTAGGTGCCGCGGTCATCGGTCGGCACCAGGTACACGCCCGACAACAGGCCGGTGACGTGCGCGTTCGCCTGCGCGGCGATCGGCATGATCCGGTCCCAGTGCGGTTTGGACGCGGCGCCGTCGAACGAGAACAGCACGAACTGCGGCGGCTTCTCGCCGGGCTGCATGCGCCGCATCCACGCCGGGGGAGAGGCCGCGGCGGGCACGGCCGGCGCGGGGGCGGCGCTGGTGCCGCTGGTCGCGCGCGGCGCCATCGGCAGCGGCGCGGCCAGGTCGCCCACGTCGTTGCCCGGTCTGGATTCACGGGCTCCCAGGACGGCCAGCACCACCAGGGTGAGTGCCAGCGCGACGCCCGTGCTCAGCCAGCCCCATCGCTTCACAACCACAAGACGACGAGAAGTAGCGGGAGGTTGCCTCGCTGTGACAAGACCGCCGACCGCGCCCGGGTCAGGGCACGGGCGTCGCCGTCACGACCTGGTTCTCCTCGTAGCCGGTGTCGCCGCCGACCCACCGCCCGCCGCACGTCACCAGCACCAACCGGTGCCCGCCGCGCGGACCGAACAGCTCGACCGCCCGTGCCGGCAGGGCGTCCTTGCGGACCGCCTCGACCCGGCTGACCCGGAACCGGAACGCCCGGCCCGCCGTGTCGACCACGGTCACCTCCTGCCCGACCGCCATGCGCCACAGCTCGTCGAACGGCCCGGTCACGCCCTTCCAGTCCACGTGCCCGGCCAGCACCGTCGCGCCCTCGGCCGCGCCGAGGTCGACGCCCCACCACGTGGCCTCGCCGACGCCCTCCGGGATCGGCAGCGTGCCGTCCGCGGTGACCTCCTCGCGCACCAGGGTCGCCAACCCGCCCTCGGGCAGCCGCACCGTCCCCGGTTGCTGCTTGGGCGGTTCGGCGGGCGGCGGAGGAGTCGTGGTGGTCGTCGCCGGCGGCGGTGACGCGGGCGGGTTCGCGCCGGCCGGCATGCCCGCCAGGTCGACGCCGCGCCCGGAGCGCGCGCTGTCGCCCAACGGGTGCGGCACGACGGCGTCACCGGGGACCGGCCGGCCCGCGAGCACGACGTCCGGCGGCCGGGTGGAGACGAGCGCGGCGGAGGCGAGCAGAGCCGCCACCGCCGCGCCCGTCAGCAGAGCCTTCATCACGGACGCGGACCTCACCGGCGGGCGGTCGCCCGTCGCCGCACGAGCAGGCCGACCAGCGTCGCGCCGATCAGGACCACGCCGCCGAACCCGACCAGCGCGCCGGTCGACACCTCGGTGGTGTACGCGGCCCTCGCGACCACGCCCGCGCCCTGCGAACCGGCCTGGATCGTGATCGGGACGACCGGCTTGTCCGGCTTGTTGGTCAACGCGAGCGCCAGCGTCTGACCCGGTTCCACGGTCCCGCACACCTTGGGCGGCGCGTTGGGGTCGAAGAACTCCTCGTAGCCCTTGGCCGGCGCGACCTCGATCAGGCAGACCTCCTGCGGCGTGCGCAGGTCGGGCACGGTCGCGGTGCCGTCGGCGGCGGTCTGGAGCACGACCGGCGTGCCCTCGGGCCCGGTCAGCGCGGTGTCGTCCTGCCGCTTCGCGGGCTGCGAGCCGTCGGCCGCGGTGACCTTCAGCGCCACGCCCGCGATCGCCTTGCCGGTCTCCGCGTCGGTCTTGGCGACCTTCACCACGCCCGGCGGCGTCTTCGCGGTCGTCGACGCGTTCGCGGTCAGCTTCTTCTCGCCGCCGGTGGTGACGATCCGCTGCATGTCGTCGTCGGCGGGCACGTGGACCTTGGGCCGGTCGGCCGGGCTGTCCAGCTTCACCGTGAAGGACGGGTTCGGCCCGGTCGGCACGACCCGCACCGCCAGCGCCTTGCCGTCGGTGGAGGTGGTGAGCTCGCCGGTGGCGGCGCCGGACTCCAGCGTCGCGTCGGCCAGCTCCACGGTCACGGGCGCGCCGGCCACCTGCGCGCCGTCGGTCTTGGTGATGTCCACCACCCACGTGTCGGGGGTGCCGATGACCTGCGCCTTCTCGGGAGCGCTCACCTTGGCCGCCCACGGGCCGCGGTTGGCCGCCGCCTCGGCCTCCAGCCTGCCCACCGCCTGCTGGGCCTGGCCGAAGCGCCCGAGCTGCTGGAAGTGGAAGTCGGCGTGGTAGGCGATGTGCCGGAAGTCGCTGTTCGGGTCGAGGGAGATGCCGCGGGCCGGGTCCTCGTACGCGGTCCACGTGTGCAGCAGGTGCGCCAGCGCCGCGGCCTCGTCATCCGACCGGGTGTTCGCGTACCTCAACAGGAGGTACGAGATGCTGCCCGCGACGTCGTCGGCGAGCCGCGCGCCGCCCTTGGAGAGCAGCTCGTCGCCCTCCTTGTACTCCACCCTGCTGTCCGGCGCGAGCAGCGAGTACTGCACGCACCACACGAGCTGACCGCGCCACTTGTAGGCGCCGAGCCAGTCGCCGCCCGCCGGCTTGTCGCGGTACCCCTGCGCCTCGGTCTCGTGCCCCGGACCCTTCTCCACCACGGGCTGAGCCCCGGCCGAGGGCGCGGTCACGGGCGCCGCCAGCAGGGCCAGACCGGCCGCGAGCGCCGCGCCGGCGAGTCGTCTCCACACCATGTCGTCCTGAACCCCTCGGGCGCGCCGCTGGGCGTCGCCGGTCGGTGAGAGCTGCCGGGACTGAGCCTTACGGGTCCGAGATCACGTCGACAAGCCACCAGCGGGGTGGAACGGCGACTACGCTCCGCAGCGCGGGGTGTGGATTCGAGATCGACAGCCCGAGTAAAGTCGCTTTTACCCGACGGGAACCGATCGACTCGTGTGGTCGTTGAACCCCGTGACGGCGTCAGCACGCCACAGGAGGACGAGGTGCGTACCACCAGCAACCCCGCGTTCCGCAACCTGCCGACCAGCGGCGGTGGCGGTAACTACGCAGGCTTCGGCCAGCCCTACGAGGCGCAGCAGCACGGCGGCTACCAGGGCGCGCCGCCCACCACCGGCGAGCGCCCCATCACGATCGACGACGTGGTCACCAAGACCGCGACGACGCTCGGTGTGGCCATCCTCACCGGGTTCGTCTCGGCGTGGCTGGTGCTCTCCGGCCAGGTCGCGCCGTTCGCGCTCGCCGTGCCCGGCATGCTCATCGGGCTGGTCCTGGCCCTGATCATCATCTTCAAGCGCACGCCCAGCGGTCCGATGGTGCTCGCCTACTCGGCGGCGGAGGGCGTGTTCCTCGGCGCCATCACCGGTGTGTTCGAGGCGATCTTCCCGGGCATCGCCTGGCAGGCGATCCTGGGCACGTTCGGCGTCTTCGGCGCGATGCTCGTGGTCTACAAGACGGGCGCGATCCGCGTCACCCCGCGCCTGACCAAGTGGATCATCGGCGCCACCGTCGGCGCGGTCGTGCTCATGCTCGGCAACCTGGTCATGGGCATGTTCGGCGTGAACATGGGCCTGCGTGACGGCGGCACCCTGGCGATCATCTTCAGCCTGGTGGTCATCGGCATCGCGGCGTTCAGCTTCCTGCTGGACTTCGAGGCGGCTAACGAGATGATCCGCGGCGCGATGCCCGCCAAGTACGCCTGGCTCGCGGCGTTCGGCCTGATGACCACGCTCGTCTGGCTGTACCTGGAGATCCTGCGCCTGCTGTCGTACTTCCAGAACGACTAGCACCACCCGCGCACCCGAAGGGCGCCCCGGCCACCGCCGGCGGCGCCCTTCGCGCGTGTCGGGCGTTCAGTCGCCCCAGGCCGTTCAGCCGCGCCAGGTGTGGTCGTCCTCCATCGCCGAACCGACCTCGACCAGGCACGGCACGCACAACGTCTCGCTCCGCGACCGCAGCACGTGCTCCGGCGGCACGGAGTGGGCGCAGGCCGCCTCGAAGTACGCCTCCGAGGCCTGTTCCACGGCGAACGCGTGGCACAGCCGGTCGTACCCGCTGTGCCACCACACGTACGGCATCGTCACCCGACACCTCCCTACTCAAGGGTAGGACGACGGGTAACGGTAATCGTGACGCGGTTCAGCTCAACCGCTCGACGACCATCGCCATGCCCTGGCCACCGCCGACGCACATGGTCTCCAGGCCGAACTGCTTGTCGTGGAACTGCAGCGAGTTGATCAACGTCGTGGTGATCCGCGCGCCGGTCATCCCGAACGGGTGACCCACGGCGATCGCGCCGCCGTTGACGTTGAGCCGGTCCAGGTCGATGCCCAGGTCCCGGTAGGACGGGATGACCTGCGCCGCGAACGCCTCGTTGATCTCCACCAGGTCGATGTCCGAGATCGACATCCCGGCCAGCGCCAGCGCCCGCTTCGACGCCTCGACCGGCCCGAGCCCCATGATCTCCGGCGACAGCCCGGACACGCCGGTCGACACGATCCGCGCCAGCGGCGTGATGCCCAGCTCCTTCGCCTTCACGTCGCTCATGATCACCAGCGCCGCCGCGCCGTCGTTCAACGGGCAGCAGTTGCCCGCCGTCACCCGGCCGTCCGGCCGGAACACCGGCTTGAGCCCCGACACGCCCTCGATCGTCACGCCCGGCCGCGGGCCGTCGTCGGCCGACACGACCGTGCCGTCCGGCAGCGTCACGGGCGTGATCTCGCGCGCCCAGAAGCCGTTGGCGATGGCCTTCTCGGCGAGGTTCTGCGACCGCACGCCGAACTCGTCCATCTCCTGCCGCGTCACGCCCTTGGCCAGCGCCAGGTTCTCCGCCGTCTGGCCCATGGCGATGTAGATGTCGGGCACCTGCCCGTTGCGCCGCGGGTCGACCCACTCCGACGCGCCGGACTCCGCCACGGCCGCCGTGCGGGCCTCCGCGTCGGCGAACGCCGGGTTGTGCGTGCCCGGCCACGAGTCGGACGAGCCGCGCGCGAAGCTCGACACCGTCTCCACGCCGGCGCTGATGAACACGTCGCCCTCGCCGGCCTTGATCGCGTGCAGCGCCATCCGGGTCGTCTGCACGCTCGACGCGCAGTAACGGGTCACCGTCGTGCCGGGCACGTTGTCGTAGCCCGCCAGCACGGACACCACGCGGCCCATGTTGAAGCCCTGCTCGCCGCCGGGCAGGCCGCAGCCGAGCATGAGGTCGTCGATGTCGTTCGGGTCGAGCTGCGGCACCTTGGCCAGCGCGGCCTTGAGGACCTGCATGGTCAGGTCGTCGCCCCGCACGTCCTTGAGCGAGCCCTTGCCCGCGCGCCCGATGGGCGACCGGGCGGTGGAGACGATCACGGCCTCAGGCATTACGGAACTCCTTTGTTTCGCCGCAACGTGTGACGTGCAGCCTAGTTAACGCCCGTTCAGCGCGGCCACCACTCGTGACGAAGGACGCCGCACAGCGGCGCCAGCAGGATCGAGGTCGCCGCCTCGTACCCGGCCGCGCTCGGGTGGAACCGGTCCCGGCTGAAGTAGTCGGCGTGCCGCGCCCGGAACTCCGCCGCGAGCAGGTCGCCCATCGCGACCGCGACGCCGCCCGCCCGTTCCACCTCGACCCGCTGCGCCCGCGCCAACCGCCGCGACCACTCCCGCGCCACCGACCGCGCCGGTTCCGCGATCGGCCGCACCGTGCCCAGGTCAGGGCACGTGCCGACGACCACGCCGACCCCCGCCGCACGCAGCCGCCGCACCTGCGCGCCCAGCAACGCCGCCGACCCCGCGATCGACAGCCGCGTCGTCACGTCGTTCGCGCCGATGATCACCAGCGCCACGTCCGGCGGGTCGGCCACCACCCGGTCCACCTGCGCCGCCAGGTCGCGGGTCGTGGACCCGGAGATCGCGTACGTCTCCAGCCGCACGGGCACGCCCACCTCGTCGGCCATCCCGGTCGCCAGCACCACGCCCGGCAGCTCGGCCGGGTCGTCCACCCCGAGCCCGGCCGCCATCGAGTCGCCGAGCACGGCGAACCGCACCGGCGTCCCGTCGCCGTCCCCGTACACGGCGTCGGCGCGCAACGGCGGCTCGGCGGGCGCCCCGATCACCACCCGCGCCCGCCGCGACTGCTCGCTGACCAGCCCGTACGCCACTCCGGTCAACCCGCCCAACGCCCCCGCGACCACCGCGAGGAGCCGAAACCCCCGCATCGGACCCTCCGCTCTCCCGATGCCCATCGTCCACCGGGCCGGGCGCCGCGCCACCGATATACGCTCAGCGAGTCATCTCAAGAAGTGGAAGGTCCGTCGTGGAGTACGTCGAGAGCGTCGTAGACCTGGTCGGCAACACGCCGTTGGTGAAGCTGAACGCGGTGGCCGAGGGACGCCGGCCGCTCATCCTCGCCAAGGTCGAGTACCTCAACCCCGGCGGCAGCGTGAAGGACCGCATCGCGCTGCGCATGGTCGAGGCGGCCGAGCGCAGCGGCGAGCTCAAGCCCGGCGGCACGATCGTCGAGCCCACGTCGGGCAACACCGGCGTCGGCCTCGCGCTCGTGGCCCAGCAGAAGGGCTACAAGTGCGTCTTCGTCTGCCCGGACAAGGTCAGCGTGGACAAGCGCAACGTGCTCAAGGCCTACGGCGCCGAGGTCGTGGTGTGCCCGACCGCGGTCGCGCCGGAGCACCCCGACTCCTACTACAACGTCTCCGACCGCCTGGTCGCCGAGATCCCCGGCGCGTGGAAGCCCAACCAGTACGCCAACCCGGAGAACCCGGCCAGCCACTACCACGGCACGGGTCCGGAGGTGTGGCGGCAGACCGAGGGCCGGATCACGCACTTCGTCGCGGGCGTCGGCACCGGCGGCACGATCTCCGGCACGGGCCGCTACCTCAAGGAGGTCTCCGAGGGCCGGGTGAAGATCATCGGCGCGGACCCCGAGGGCTCGGTCTACTCCGGCGGCACGGGCCGGCCGTACCTGGTGGAGGGCGTCGGCGAGGACTTCTGGCCGGACGCCTACGACCGGGACGTGTGCGACGAGATCGTCGCGGTGAGCGACGGCGACTCGTTCGAGATCACCCGGCGCCTGGCCCGCGAGGAGGGGCTGCTCGTCGGCGGCTCGTGCGGCATGGCCGTCGCGGCGGCGTTGCGGGTGGCCGAGACCGCGGGCCCGGACGACGTGATCGTCGTGCTGCTGCCCGACGGCGGGCGCGGCTACCTGTCGAGCGTGTTCAACGACAAGTGGATGGCGCAGTACGGCTTCCTGTCGCCCGACACGTCCGGCGCGACGGTCGGCGACGTGTTGCGGCGCAAGGACGGCACGGTGCCCGACCTCGTGCACGGCCATCCGAATGAGACGGTCGCCGAGGCCGTCGCGATCATGCGCGAGTACGGCGTCTCCCAGATGCCGGTGGTCAACGCCGAGCCGCCCGTGATGGCGGCCGAGGTGGCGGGCGCGGTCAACGAGCGCGACCTGCTCGACGCGCTGTTCACCGGCAAGGCGCAGCTGACCGACCGGCTCGACCGGCACATGTCGTTGAAGCTGCCGACGATCGGCGCCGGCGAGTCGATCAGCTCCGCGATGTCGGCACTGTCCTCAGCGGACGGTGCGCTGGTGCTGGAGGACGGCAAGCCGGCCGGAGTCGTCACCCGGCAGGACATCCTGGGTTTCCTCGCCGGTCGCTGACCGGTTGCCGGCCGGCCCCCGGACGCGGTCGACGTGTCCCGTTCCTCATCGCGGATCGGGACAGGTTGACCGGTTGTGCGTGGCCGGGGGACCGGCATCCGCTAGCGTTGGCCACCGACTCATACACCTACGGCCCGTGCCAAGGGGGTTGGAAACTCCGATGAACGCTCCGCAGCCGCCAGGGAACCAGCAGTTCGGCGGTCAAAACCAGCAGGAGCAGGGGCAGGGTGCCCAGCCCCCGAACGCCGACGCGACGCAGGTCGTGCCAGGCGGCGGCCAGCCCCCTGCTTTCCCGCCGCCGGAGGCGACCCAGGTCGTGCCCTCCGGACCGCAGCAGCCCCAGTCGAACCCGGACGCGACCCAGGTCGTGCCGCCGGGCGCGACGCAGCAGCCCGGGTCCAACCCGTACGGTCAGCCGGCGCAGCAGCCCGGCTCCGGCGCGTTCCCGGCCCAGCAGCCGCCGCAGTACGGGCAGCAGCAGCCCGCCCAGTACGGCCAGCAGCAGGCGTACGGGCAGCAGCCGCCGTCGAACCCGTACGGCCAGCCGCAGCAGCCTCAGCAGTACGGCCAGCAGCAGCCCAACCCGTACGGCCAGGCGCCCGCGTCGAACCCGTACGGCCAGCCGCAGCAACAGCAGCAGGCGTGGGGCGCCCAGCAGGCGTACGCCGCGCAGCCCGCTTACGGTGCGCCGTCAGGGGGTTACGCGGAGTGGGGCAGCCGGGCGATCGGCGCGTTGATCGACTACGTCGCGCCGGGCGTGATCGTCGGCATCCTCGCCGGCATCGGCGCGGCGACCGGTGACCCGACGCTCGCGCTGATCCTCAGCGGCATCGGGTACGTCGGCCTCATCGGCTTCATGATCTACAACTCCTGGTACCTGGCCGGCACCACCGGCCAGTCGATGGGCAAGAAGGTCGCGAAGATCAAGCTCATCAAGGAGGAGACGGGGCAGCCGATCGGCTTCGGCAACGCCTTCGTGCGCCACCTGTGCCACTTCGTCGACTCGCTGCCCTGCTACGCGGGCTGGTTCGCGCCGTTGTGGGAAGCCAAGAAGCAGACGTGGGCCGACAAGATCCTGGGCACCATCGTGGTCAACGCCCCCGCGGGCGCGGCTCCCGGCGGCTACCCCGGCGGCTACGGCCAGCAGCAGGCCAACCCGTACGGCCAGGCGCCCGCGTCGAACCCGTACGGCCAGCCGCAGCAGCAGAACCCGTACGGCCAGCAGCCGCCGCAGCAGTGGTGACCTAGGTCGGACACCGATTCACCCGACCGCCCGTCGGCCTTCCGGCCGACGGGCGGTTGCGTTTTCCGCCGCCGTACCCTAGACGCATGACGGACACCGGCCACTACGGTTTCGCGACCAGGGCTATCCACGCCGGGCAGGACCCCGACCCGACCACGGGCTCGGTCATCGTGCCGATCCACGCCACGTCCACCTACGCCCAGGACGGCGTCGGCGGGCTGCGCGGCGGTTTCGAGTACTCCCGCACCGGCAACCCGACCCGTGCCGCGCTGGAGGAGTGCCTGGCGGCGCTCGAAGGCGGGCGGCACGCGCGCGCGTTCGCCTCCGGCATGGGCGCGACCGACGCGGCCCTGCGCGCGATGTGCCGCCCCGGCGACCACGTCGTCATCCCGAACGACGCGTACGGCGGCACGTTCCGGCTGATCGACAAGGTGCTGTCGCACTGGGGCGTCGAGCACACGCCGGCCGCGCTGTCCGACGTGGACGCGGTGCGCGCGGCGATCCGGCCGAACACCAAGGTCGTGTGGGTCGAGACGCCGACCAACCCGCTGCTCAACATCGCCGACATCGCGCTGCTCGCGCAGGTGGCGCACTCGGCGGGCGCGCTGCTCGTGGTCGACAACACGTTCGCCTCGCCGTACCTGCAGAGCCCGCTGGAGCTGGGCGCGGACGTCGTGCTGCACTCGACGACCAAGTACGTCGGCGGGCACTCGGACGTCGTCGGCGGGGCGTTGATCACGTCGGACGACGAGCTCGACGCGCAGTTCGGCTTCCTGCAGAACGGCGCGGGCGCCGTGCCGGGGCCGTTCGACGCGTGGTTGACGCTGCGGGGCATCAAGACGCTCGAAGTGCGCATGGAGAAGCACTCGGACAACGCCGAGAAGGTCGTCGAGGCCCTGGTCCGGCACCCGAAGGTGACCCGCGTGTACTACCCGGGCCTGCCCGAGCACCCCGGCCACGAGGTCGCGGCGAAGCAGATGCGCCGGTTCGGCGGGATGATCTCGTTCCGCGTGGCGGGCGGCGAGCAGGCGGCCCTCGACGTCTGCGCCCGCACCCGCCTGTTCACCCTGGCCGAGTCGCTGGGCGGCGTCGAGTCCCTGATCGAGCACCCGGGCCGGATGACCCACGCCAGCACCGCCGGCTCCCTGCTGGAGGTCCCCGCCGACCTGGTCCGCCTCTCGGTGGGCATCGAATCGGCCGACGACCTGGTCGCCGACCTCCTGGCCGCCCTCGACTGACCCGCGAGCCGAACCCCGCGTCCCGCGTGTCGAACCCTCAGCCCTCGCGAGGGTTCGACACGCGGGGTCAGCGGGGGCCGTAGCGGGCGGCGGAGCGTTCCTTCGCCTTGGCGGCCTCGACCTCGCGGTCGCGGGGCGGGGCCTGCGTGACCAGCGATTCGAGCAGCACGCGGGTGGCCTCGGCCACCGCCTCGACGGCCGCGTCGAACGCCGCCTGGTTCGCCGCCGACGGACGCGTGGACCCGCTCACCTTGCGCACGTACTGGACGGCCGCCGCGCGGACCTCGTCCTCGGTGGCGGGCGGTTCGAAGTTGTGGAGCACCCTGATGTTGCGACACATGGGTCCACTATCGCCCACGCGCCCGCGAACGTCAGGGCTTGACGTCGTACCGCGCGTTCTCCACCCGCGGCACGGCGGGCAGGTCGTGCCCGTCCACGCACCCGCCGACGAACTCCACCACGCCGTCGCGCTCCACGAACCGGCCCGTGTCCGCGCACCCCGCGTGGGCCACGGTGAAGAACGCCGCGCCGGTCAACGCCGCGGCGGTGGCCACCGCTCCGACGAGCGGGAGCACCGCGGTGACCCGTGCCGCGAGCGCCATGCCACCCTCCAGGTGAATGCTGTGTGAGACGACCCCGCACCGAGGGTACCGGTCCCGGCGCGTGCGGTACGGGCTTCGTCAGCGTTACGACAGGATCCGACGCGAACGGGCCGGCCGGGGGTGCCCGGACCGGCCCGTCGCCGTCACAACGCGAGGCGTCGCCCGGCGGTTCCCGCCGCGGCGGAGCCGAGGAGCTAGAGGTTGCCCCGGCGCTCCTGCTCGCGCTCGATCGCCTCGAACAGCGCCTTGAAGTTGCCCTTGCCGAAGCCGAGCGACCCGTGCCGCTCGATCAGCTCGTAGAACACGGTCGGCCGGTCGCCGATCGGCTTGGTGAAGATCTGGAGCAGGTAGCCGTCCTCGTCCCGGTCGACCAGGATCCGGTGCTCCTTGAGCACCTCGATCGGCACGCGCACCTCGCCGATGCGCGCCCGCAGCTCCGGGTCGTCGTAGTACGAGTCGGGCGTCTCCAGGAACTCCACGCCCGCCGCGCGCATCGCGGTCAACGTGGCCACGATGTCGTTGGTCGCCAGCGCGATGTGCTGCACACCGGCGCCCTCGTAGAACTCCAGGTACTCGTCGATCTGCGACTTGCGCTTGGCCACGGCGGGCTCGTTGAGCGGGAACTTCACCCGGTGGTTGCCGTTGGAGACGACCTTGCTCATCAACGCCGAGTAGTCGGTGGCGATGTCGTCGCCGATGAACTCCGCCATGTTCACGAAGCCCATCACCCGGTTGTAGAACTCCACCCAGTGGTCCATCCGGCCGAGCTCGACGTTGCCCACGCAGTGGTCGACCGCCTGGAACAACCGCTTCGGCGCGCCCGCCGGCCGCACGACCGTGCTCTCCCGCGCCTCGTACCCGGGCAGGTACGGCCCGCGGTAGCCCGACCGGTCGACCAGCGTGTGGCGGGTCTCGCCGTAGGTCGCGATGGCCGCGACCCGGACGGTGCCGTGCTCGTCGGTGAGGTCGTGCGGCTCTTCGAGGACGGTCGCGCCCTGGGCGCGCGCGTGCTCGATGCACCGGTCCACGTCGGCGACCTCCAGCGCGAGGTCCACCACGCCGTCACCGTGCTTGCGGTGGTGGTCGAGCAGCGGGCTGTCCGGCCGCACGCCGCCGTTGATCACGAACCGCGCCGAGCCGGACTTGAGCACGAAGGACTTGTGGTCCCGCTGCCCGGTCTCCGGCCCGGAGTACGCGACGAGCTGCATCCCGAAGGCGACCTGGTAGAACCACGCGGTCTGGGTCGCGTTGCCGACCACGAAGACCACGGCGTCCATAGAGCGGACGGGGAACGGGTCGCGCGTCCCGTCGTAGTCGACCAGGCCCACGAGTTGGCGGAGCTGGTCGTAGCTCACGTCGTCAAGCTGCTGCGTCATATCTCACAGCATGTGGAATGCTGGTCAGGGTGCGCAACAGTCCAGTGTTCTGCTGGTCATCTTGTACAGTGGTTCATGCCTTCGGACCCGCAAGCTGAACACTCTGACCAGGCCGTCGACGCTCTGGACGCACGGCTGTTGCTGCTGCTCACCGACGAGCCCAGGCTGGGCGTGCTGGAGTGCTCACGGCGCCTCGGCGTGGCCCGCGGCACGGTGCAGGCCCGGCTGGACCGGCTGGTGGCGCGCGGCGTGCTGACGGGCTTCCCGCCCGCGCTCGACCTGGCCGCGATGGGCTACGGGCTGACCGCGTTCGCCGTGCTGGAGATCGCCCAGGGCCGGCGGCACGAGGTGTCGCAGGGGCTGGCCGCGATCAACGAGGTGTGCGAGGTGCACGCGACGACTGGGCCGGGCGACCTGTTCGCGCGGGTCGTGGCCCGGTCCAACGCCGACCTGCAACGGGTGATCGACTCGATCGTGGACGTGCCGGGCGTGCAGCGGCTGTCCACGTCGATCGCGCTCTCCACCCCGGTCCCGCCCCGCGTGCGGCCCCTGCTGGAACGCGTCACGTGACCGGATCAGGTGACGGACAGTAGAAGGGCGGCCACCCCGCGTGGTGGCCGCCCTCCCGGTGTCCTGGGGGTCAGCCGGCGTACGGCACGGCCTTGATCAGCGTGACTTTCATCGTGCTGCCGTTGGGCAGCTCGTACTGACGAGCCTCGCCCTCCTTCGCGCCGAGCAGCGCCTTGCCCAGCGGCGACGACGGGGAGTAGACCTCGAGGGCGCCGTGCGCGCCCTCTTCACGGGTGGCGAGCAGGAACTCCTCCGTCTCGTCATCACCGTCGTAACGCACAGTGAGCACCATGCCGGGCGCCGCGACGCCCGTCACCGTGGGCGCCTCGCCGACCTTGGCGACCCTCAGCAGCTCCTGCAGCTGGCGGATGCGGGCCTCCTGCTTGCCCTGCTCCTCGCGGGCCGCGTGGTACCCGCCGTTCTCGCGGAGGTCACCCTCCTCGCGACGCGCGTTGATCTCCGCAGCAATGACCGGGCGATTCTCGATCATCTCGTCCAGCTCCCCCTTGAGCCGGTCGTAGGCCTCCTGGGTCAGCCAGGTCACCTCAGTGTCGCTCACGGTCACCAACTCCTCGTCTTGCTCCGGCCCACGGCGTGGGCTGGCAGTTCCCGGGCGCACCAGCCCGGAACGGAAAAACACGGCCCGCGTCGGGGCCGTGCTGAAAGGCCAGAGTAACAGACCCAGAACGTTCGGCGACGGCGTTTTGTTCCCGGATCCGCCCCTAAAGCCGCAGATCACCCGCTTGGCCGCTACCTCGTGGACAGGTACGCCGGAACCTGGTAGGAGCAGCCGAAGACCTCGCCGGTGACCGGTGGTTTGGACGTCCGCAGCACGGTCGTCGCCCGCACGGTGTCGGCTCCCGGCGCGACCAGGACCTCCCGCCGGCCGGCCTCGTCGCCGTCCTGGGAACGCGCGCGCACGATGCACACCACGGGCTGCTCCGGGGTCTGCCTGACCACCTCGAACGTGATCTCGACCGTGCTGTCGTCGACCACGGTGAACGCGGTCTGCTTGGCCTCGACGGGCATCGTGCCGAGGTTGCGGTAGCCGACCCACGCGACGACCCCGCCGACCAGCACCGCGATCACGGGGAGTGACCACCGCGCCCACCTGGGCAGGGACCTGCGCGGTGTGCCGTACCGACCCTCCGGCAGTGCCACTGTCCGAAACCTTCCCGCCCGTGGGGAACAATGTCCCTCGACCACCGCGTTGAGTGTCGCAGGGGCCGGACCAGACAGGTTCGGCAGGGGCGAGGAGGAGCACCACCGTCATGGTTGAGAAGCTGCGCCTGATGGCGGTGCACGCGCACCCCGACGACGAGTCCAGCAAGGGCGCCGCCACGATGGCCCGCTACGTGGCCGAGGGCCACGAGGTCATGGTCGTGACCTGCACGGGCGGTGAGGCGGGCAGCATCCTCAACCCCGCCATGGACCGCCCGGACGTGCTGGAGAACATCGCCGAGATCCGCCGCGGGGAGATGGCCCGCGCCGCCGAGATCCTGGGCGTGCAGCACCGCTGGCTGGGCTTCGTCGACTCGGGCCTGCCCGAGGGCGACCCGCTGCCGCCGCTGCCCGAGGGCTGCTTCGCGCTCGTGCCGCTGGAGGAGTCCACGCCGCCGCTGGTCGAGGTGATCCGCGAGTTCCGCCCGCACGTGATCGTCACCTACGACGAGAACGGCGGCTACCCGCACCCCGACCACATCCGCTGCCACGAGGTGTCGGTCGCCGCGTTCGACGCGGCCGGCGACCCCGAGCGCTACCCCGAGCTGGGCGAGCCGTGGCAGCCGCTGAAGCTGTACTACTCGCACGGGTTCTCCCGCGCGAAGCTGATGGCGTTCCACGAGGCCCTGATCGCGGTGGGCGAGGAGTCCCCGTACGCCGAGTGGCTGGCGGGCTGGGACGCCGACAAGCCGGACGTGATCGAGCGGGTCACCACCCGCGTCGAGTGCGCCGACTACTTCCCGGTGCGCGACGAGGCCCTCAAGGCCCACGCCACCCAGATCGACCCTGAGAGCCGCTGGTTCGCCGTGCCGCTGGAGATGCAGCGCTCGGTGTGGCCGACGGAGGAGTACGAGTTGGCGCGGTCGCTGGTCGACAGCACCGTGCCCGAGGACGACCTGTTCGCGGGCGTCCGGGAGAGGGTGACCGCGTGACCTCGTTCGACCCGATCCCGTGGGAGCAGACCACGGCGGTCGTCCTGGCCCAGCAGCCGTCCACGGACAAGGACCCGGGCGGCCAGCAGGAGGACTTCGGCAAGTCCTCCCCGCTGGGCCTGCTGGTGCTGGTGCTGTTCTTCATCGCCGTGGTCTTCCTGGTGAAGTCGATGAGCAAGCACCTGAAGAAGCTGCCCGCGTCGTTCGACGAGCCCGAGTCCGGGGCCAAGTCCGAGCCGGAGGCCAAGCCCGAGGCGAAGGCGGGCAACGGCAACGGCGGCGCGAAGAAGGACGACTAGCCGAAGTCGAACCGGAGCACCCCGGAGGGGCACCACACCACGAGCGTGCCGTCCGGGTGCCAGATCAGGTCGGTCACCGGCGAGTCCAGGTCGACCGCCGCGAGGGTGCGGGCCGGGCCACCGGACGGGCAGGACCACACGACCACCGTCCCGCCGTCGTCGCCGATCGCGACGAACGCCCGACCGCCGCGCAACGCCGTCGCCGCCTTGGTGCTCGGCCCGGCGACCCCCGCCCACGGTGGCGCCCACGGCGTCAGGTCGTCGCCGGTCCACGTGTACAACGCAAGCCGGGCGGTGACCGGGATCCAGGCGGGGTCGGCGGCGGCGAAGTCGACGCGCTCCGCCAGGGGGACGAGCTCGCGCGGCCGGTCGTGGTCGGACAGGGCGAACAGCCGGAGTTCCGGCCCGCCGCGGTGCGAGCGCGGCCGTACGACGTCTCGTCGCGTGAACCGCCGCCACGACGCCGTGCGCAGCGGCGGCAGCCCCGGCTCGGCCAGGACGGCGTGCGAACCGTCCCACCAGGGGGTCGGCGCCGCCGCGACCCGTCCGTCGTCGGTCGTGAAGAGCACCACCGATGGGAGCATCGCCGTCGGCGGCAGGGGAGAGCGGCGCTCGTCCGGCTCCGGTGGGTCGTCGTCCACTTCCCATAGGTGGACCCGGTGGTCCGCGTCCACCGACAGCACCACGGGACGTCCGCCCGGTCCGAGGCCGGCCGCGATCTTGCCGACGCTGATCGCGTCGTTGCGCCAGACGGGGCCAACCTGGCTCAGGTCGTCGCCCAGCGCCCAGACCGAGATGGCGCCGAACTCGTCCCGGATCGCCACGACCACCCGCCCGTCGGCCAACCGCGCGTCGGCGAACTCGCCCGCGAACAGCCGTCGGACCACCGATTCGCGGATCAGGCCTCGGTCGCCGACCCCGTAGCAGGTCACGCGCGCCTCTCCCGCCCACAGGAGCAGCAGGCGACCGTCGGGACGGGTGACGAACCGCAGCGGGTACGGCTGCCACGTGCTGTCGAGCGGCTCCCCGACCGGCGTCAGCCGGTCGTCCACCACCCGGTACAACCGCAGCGCGGTGTCGCCCTGGTGCGCCACGAACACCGCGCCGTCCTGTACATCCATCGCGACGAGCCCGGACACCGCGTCGCGGACGACGACCCGGTCCACGACGACCGGCGCGTCGGCGGTCCAGTCGACCAGGAGCACCTCCTCCCGCTCGGCGACGACCGCGAGCAGCCTGTCGCCCGAGCAGACCGCGGCCAGGCTCCGCACGCGCACGGCGTCCAGCGAGCCGTTCACCCGCAGGCCGCCGGTGAACGACCACTTGCGCAGCTCTCCGCTGAAGGAGGCCGTCAGGGCGAACTCCGCCCCGTCCTCGCGCACCACGTGAGCGGTCGCGTGGGGCAGGACGCCGACGTGCGCGGGCGCTTCCGACACCGGGACCAGCCGGTGATCGCGGAACCGGTGGAGCACCGCGCGGTCGCGGTGGAGGGTGAACGCGGCCGGCTCACCGGAAGCGTCGAGCCACAGCACGACGTCGTCGGCGGCCGGCAACCGGGCGAGCACCTGCTGGGAGCCCTCGTCCTCCCACCCGAGCACGTCCGCCCGCCACGGCGGCTCGAACCGCGCCACGAGCCGGTCGGCGAACCGCCCGTACCCCAGCTGCCGGGCCGTCAACGCGAGGCGTGCCGCGCGCTCGCGCGGGTCGAGGTCGGCGAGGTGGTGACTGGCCTTGCGGTAGACGCGCCCGTGCACGCGCGCACGCTCGGAGGTCACGCGCGCCAGGTGCGGCACGAGTCGTTCCGGCGGCGCGACGACCAGGAACCCGGGGTCCTCCACCAGTTCGTCCAGCCGACCGGCGGCGGCGGCGTGCTGGACCAGGTGCGTCCGCACGTACTCGGGCGCGTCCTCCCACTCGGTGACCTGCGCGCGCAGCGTCCGGTAGACCACCGGCTCCACGCCCGGCCGCTCGGCGCGGAACGCGTCGTCCAATGCCTGGTGGAACAGCCGGTACGAGCCACCCGCCTGCTCCACCAGGTAGCTCGCCGCCGAGGTCAGCACGGCACGCAGGTCGCGGGGCGTGTAGTCGGCCCCACTCAGCGCAGTGGCCAGCGCCAACCACAGCGGACCTTCGGGCAGGCCGCCGCCCTCGGCGTGGGCGAGGGGCAGCAGCAGGTCGCGCGCCACCCGAGGCTCCTCGAACCGCACGGTCAGGTAGTCGTCCACGGCCGCGCCGACGCTGGTCGGCAGCCGGTCCGAGTCGGTCAGGCACGCCAGTTGCGCGATCAGGAAGTTGCCGCCCGCGTGCGCCGCGATCGCCGCCGCGCGCACCGGGTCGCCGACCCGCCGTTGCGCGTAGGCGACCACGTCCCGGTGGTCTAGGTAGGTCTCGGAGTCGAGGTCGAGCACCACCGGGTTGCCGAGCCTGGCCTGCAACGCGTGCGACGCCGACCCCCGCGCGCCCACCCGCGTACCGACGACGACGTGCCGCCCGGGGTGCGCGGCCAGCCGGTTCAGCAGGGTGGCGATGGCCATCGGCGCGTCGCCCGCCGCCTCGTCCAGCGCGTCGACCACGACCGAGACCGGT
The DNA here is from genome assembly GCF_055603705.1 of Actinosynnema sp. NPDC037264. Lineage (NCBI taxonomy): Bacteria > Bacillati > Actinomycetota > Actinomycetes > Pseudonocardiales > Pseudonocardiaceae > Actinosynnema > Actinosynnema sp. NPDC037264. The sequence goes on from NZ_JBVJVK010000005.1 coordinate 36,014, forward strand.
CCGCAGCGCTGGAGCAGCTGGGCCGCGTCGACGGCCTCCACCTCGGCCGCGTCGGCGATCGCCCGCACCACGTCGGCCACCGTCCTGCCGCGCGCGTGCACGGCCACCGTCACGCTGCCCACCGGCGGCAGCGCGACGTCGGGCGGCAGGCTGTCCGGCGGCACGAGGGGCCGGCCCGCGCGGTCGGCCAGGACGACGGTCCGGGCGAGCACGGCGCTCTTGCCGCTGCCCGGGCTCCCGACCACCGCCCGCACCCGGCCGTCGGCCGGTCCGCCCAGGTAGGACGCCAGCTCGGTCAACGCCCGGCGCCGGCCGACGAAGTGCCACGCGTCCGTCGCCTCGTGCGGCTCGACGCCCCGCGCCCGCGGCAGCCAGTGCGTGTCGAAGGCGTCGTCCAGGTCGACCCGCCAGCCGGTGAACCCCGCGCCGGGCGGCCACCTCCGGGTGATCTCCTCGACCGGGATCATGGCGCCGCCGCCCACGGCCTGGTGCGCGGTCACCACGATGCCGACCACGGCCCGCAGCACGTCGTCCCACACCGGCGCGCCCGAGAAGCCCCGGTCGATGCGGTGGCCGGAGGTGTGTTCCAGCTGCGCCCAACCGGGACCGACCCGGCCGCCCAGCCGCCCGCGCGACTCGGTGTGGTGACCGCCCGCGAACCCCTGCACCACGTACGGGTGGTCGCTCAACGCGGGCGGCGCGCGCAGGGGCGCGCACACGGCGTCCACCGGCCGGTCCAGGCGCAGCACGGCCAGGTCGCCGTCGTCGTCCCGGAACTCGACCGACGCGGCGACCGTCACCCCGGCGTGGACCAGCGTCACGTCCACCCGGTGGTGCGGCACGACGTGCGAGCACGTGAGCACCAGCTCCGGCGCGACGAGCACGCCGGCACCGGTGTCACCCACCCGGCCCAACCAGGGCGGGCGTTCCCGGTAGCTCGCGCGCACCCCGTCGACCCTACTGCTCGTACCAGGTCCGACGGGCGGGCACGGAGACCAGTTCGCGTTCGGGGTAGCGCAGCGCGGTGAGCCGGCCGCCGAACACGCAGCCGGTGTCCAGGCACAGGGTTCCGTTCACCCACCCCGGTTCCTCGACCGGCGTGTGTCCATAGAGGACCATGGCGGCGCCGCGGTAGTCCTGCGCCCACGGGTAGCGGACGGGGAAGCCGCGCGCGTCGCGCTCGCCCGTGCTGACGCCCCACAGCGCCAGCGACCGCATCCGCTCCGACTGGCGGCCGTGGTAGCGCTCGGGCAGCCCGGCGTGGGCGATGACGAGCTTGCCGCCGTCCAGGACGTAGTGCGGCACCAGGGCGTCGCAGAACGCCAGCACCTCGGCCCGGAACCGCGCGGTCTCGCGGGCGAGTTGGTCCAACGAGTGCTCCAGGCCGTGGCTGACCTGGACCTGGCGCCCCTGCAACGCCCGCACCAGCTTCTCCTCGTGGTTGCCGCGCACGCAGACGGCGTTGCCCGCCGCCACCATGGCCATCACGAGCCGCAGCACGCCCGGCGTGTCCGGGCCCCGGTCCACGAGGTCGCCGAGGAACGCCACCTTGCGCCCCTCCGGGTGCGCCCCTTCGGCGGAGTAGCCCAGTTCGCCCAGCAGGTCGACGAGCTCCTCGCGGCACCCGTGCACGTCGCCGACCACGTCGAACGGCCCGGTCTCGTGGCGCAGGTCGTGCGGCAGTGGCTCGGCGGAAGGCTCCATGACCCCAGTCTGATCGACGAGTCCGGCGGTTGTCCGGGAATTACTGTGGAGCCATGACGAACCGGCTCGCGTCCTCGACCAGCCCGTACCTCCTGCAGCACGCCGACAACCCGGTGCACTGGCGCCCGTGGTCGCCGGAGGCGTTCGAGGAGGCGCGCGAGCGGGACGTGCCGGTGCTGCTCTCGATCGGGTACGCGGCGTGCCACTGGTGCCACGTGATGGCGCACGAGTCGTTCGAGGACGAGGCCACCGCGGCGTACATGAACGAGCACTTCGTGAACGTGAAGGTGGACCGCGAGGAGCGGCCGGACGTGGACGCGGTCTACATGGCCGTCACGCAGGCGCTCAGCGGGCACGGCGGCTGGCCCATGACGTGCTTCCTCACGCCCGACGGCGAGCCGTTCTACGCGGGCACGTACTACCCGCCGACGCCGCGCCAGGGCATGCCGTCGTTCCGCCAGGTGCTGGAGGCCATCGAGCACGCGTGGCGCGAGCAGGGCGACGAGGTGCGCGAGTCGGCGGCGGGGATCGTGGCGCAGTTGGCGTTCAAGCCGCTCCCGCAGTCCACAGTGGACGAAGAGGTGCTGGCCGGTGCGGTGGTGTCGCTGCTCGGGCACTTCGACCGGACCAACGCCGGTTTCGGCGGCGCGCCGAAGTTCCCGCCGTCGATGGTGCTGGAGTTCCTGCTGCGCCACCACGAGCGGACCGGGTCGGTCGAGGCGCTGTCGATGGCGCGGACGACGTGCGACGCGATGGCGGACGGCGGGTTGTACGACCAGCTCGCGGGCGGGTTCGCGCGGTACAGCGTGGACGCGGCGTGGGTCGTGCCGCACTTCGAGAAGATGTTGTACGACAACGCTTTGCTGCTGCGCGCGTACACGCACCTGAGCCGCCGTGACGACAACCCCCGGTACCGCCAGGTCGTCCGCGGGACGGCCGAGTTCCTGATCCGCGACCTCGGCACGGCCGAGGGCGGGTTCGCGGCGTCGTTGGACGCGGACACCGAGGGCGTCGAGGGTTCGACGTACGTGTGGACGCCCGCGCAGCTGGTCCAGGTGCTGGGGTTGGCGACCGGAGCGCGCGCCGCCGAGCTGTACGGCGTGACGGACGAGGGCACGTTCGAGCACGGCACGTCCACGTTGCGGATGCTCGGCACGCCGGACGACGAGATCGCGGCGAAGCTGCTGGAGGCGCGCGACCGCAGGCCGCAGCCGGGACGTGACGACAAGGTCGTGACGGCGTGGAACGGCATGGCGATCGTGGCGCTGGCGGAGGCGGGGGCGGTGTTCGGCGAGCCGCGGTGGGTGGAGGCGGCCGTGCGGGCGGCGTCGCTGGTCCTGGACCTGCACCTGGTCGGCGGTCGGCTGCTGCGCACGTCGCGCAACGGCGTGGCGGGCACGGCGGCGGGCGTGCTGGAGGACTACGGCTGCTTCGCCGACGGCCTGCTCGCCCTGCACCAGGCGACCGGCGACGTCAAGTGGTTCACCGCCGCCTGTGGACTGCTGGACACCGCGCTGGCCCGGTTCGCGGGGGAGGAGGCCGGGGTCTACTACGACACGGCGGACGACGCCGAGGCGTTGGTGCAGCGGCCGTCGGACCCGTCGGACAACGCGAGCCCGTCCGGCGCGTCGGCGCTGGCCTCGGCGCTCGTGACGGCGTCCGTGCTGGGCGGGCCGTCGACCTACCGCGACGCGGCCGAGGCGGCACTGGGCCGGGCCGGCCTGCTGGCCGCCCGGGAGCCCCGCTTCGCCGGGCACTGGCTCAGCGTCGCCGAGGCGTTGGCGCTCGGGCCCGTGCAGGTCGCCGTGGTCGGTGACGCGTCGGAGCTGGTCAGCGCCGCGTGGAGGGGTGTGCACGGCGGCGGCGTGGTGGTGGCGGGGTCGCCGGACTCCGCGCCGCTGCTGGCCGACCGGCCGCTGGTGGACGGCCGTGCGGCGGCCTACGTCTGCCGGGGGTACGTGTGCGACCGGCCCGTGACGTCGGTGGCCGAGCTGACGGAGGCCCTGGCTGTCCACCGCTAGCGAACCGCCCACCGGTGCGGTTGTGGTCGGCGTAACGTCGGCATCGTCGTAATCATGTAATCGAGGTGGTGCGAGATGCGACGTGGATGGGGAGGAAGGGGCGGCTGGCAGCAGGCCGAGCAGCCGCCCGCGGACGACGCGGCGGGCTGGTTCGGCGGCAGGCTGCCCGACGGCTGGTTCACCGGGGCGCCGGTCGTGACGGTGGACCGGGAGGAGATCCTGGTCGTCGGCACGCTGCCGCCGTTGGAGGGCACGTTCGCGGACGACGCCGAGCGCACGGCGGCCGAGTCGGGCCGCATCAGCCGCTTCCGCGAGCAGACGAGGGACGAGCGGATCGAAATCGCCCGCCAAGCCGAACACCGCTACCGGCGCAAGGTCGCGTGGGGTGCCAGGATCGGAAATACGGAAGAACTGTTCACCACCCTCTCGGTGCCGGTGATGACGCGGCTGCGGCAGCCCGAGCGGATGGTGCTGGACACTCTCGTCGCGGCGGGCGTGGCGCGTTCACGTTCCGAGGCCCTGGCGTGGGCCGTGCGCCTGGTGGGCGAGCACGCGGACTCGTGGCTGACCGAACTGCGCGCCGCGATGACCCGCGTGGACGACCTACGAGCCCAAGGCCCCGACCTGGCGTGAGAACCACCCGTTTCCCGGCGAACCCGGGAAACGGGTGTCCACGAATCCGCCTCCACCGGGCGTCTCGACGCCCCAGAGCTGCCGGGTCGAGATCGTCAGCACCTCTTGTCACGTGGTGCCCGTTCACATGCCTGCGCCTGGTGTTCCCAGCCGTGCAGTCTCGCGTTGGCGAAGGCCGCGCCTCGGTGTCCGGAGCAGTCCGAGCCAAGCCATTTCAGCAGGTCGCCGGCCCGCGACCGTTCACGGTGGTTCGACGCGGCACGCGCCCGTTGCTACACCGGTCGCTACACCTGCGTAGCGCGGCTCTGCCCGTCCTCGATGGCTCGCTCCTCGGCGGTCAAGGCTCGCTCCACCCAGTCGAGGAACGCGGGAAGCTGCCGGTCATCGCTGAAGCAGTCCCGCTCCGTGCCCGCGATCTCGTGCTGAAGGTGCGGCCACTCCAGCCGTAGGGCGTTGTAGTGGGCCTGTCCCGTCCGCTCCTCGGGGTGGCTGCGCATGTAGTCGTTCACCAGGTCGAGGTACCGGCTGATCAAGTCCATGACACCCCCTCGCCCGGAACGCTAGCCGCTCCACCTAGCCGTGCCCAGCTCGGTCAAGCCGCGGAACCGCGCGACCGTCGCCGCCAAGGGGACGGCCATCGCGGAGGTCAACACGGGGCCCGGTCGGATTCACCACAAAACCGCCGGTCAGGAGTAGATCGCGAACCAGATGGCGATGATCTGGTCACCGGTCGGACGGCTCGTGCCTGGCAAGCCTGGAAGTAGCCTCTGACCAGGCCAAACGTCACTCGTCATTTCTCACCTGTTCTTGCTGTCTCCTGACGTCCGACGGCCTGGAGACGGCCTGGCCTCGACTCGTTCGCACTCGGGCACCACCTTGGCACACGCGCCGGGGTGGTGCCCTCTTCGTGTCGTGGGCCTGGCGCTCCTCGCCGGGTGGCCTCCCGATGGCAAGGCGGCGTCAGCCGTCGCGGCAGCCGATCGCCGTGCCCAGCCCGACCAAGCCGCATAACCGCGCGATCGTCCCGCCCTGCGCCCCTGCCGAGCTGCTTCCCGTCGCGCCTCCAGCCTGGCCGCGCGCCGCCACTCGACCACGTGCACCGACTCCGCGCCCGGCCGACGGGCGAAGCGGAGCGGGAGCCCGGCGTGCCGGGATGCGGGGAGTCGGTGCCAACGTGAGTCGGACCTGGCCGCGCGCCGCCGCAGGCGGCGCGCCTTGATCTCATACAGCACAATTCGGCAAGTTGTTACACAGGTGGCTGGATGGTTTGTAGATCTGGGCTGAACTCACTGCCGTGGTTGGCGGCAAGGAGCATCTGTGTAAGCCGGTGAACATGCTGGCGAAGTTCCTCTGGCCAATTCTTTTTATCCCAATTCGCGCAAACACCTCTGGCGGCGCGTATCTTGTCCGCTTCTTTGTCGGGCGCGTCGATAAACTTGAGCGGATTGGCCCAACGGTTTGCGGTGCCGACAACCTCTCTGCCTCTGTGGTTCTTTCTGCATACTTCTTTCAGGAGTTGGTCAGGGACGTAACTCTCGATCGTGTACCAGTCTGTCACCCAGGCGAAAGATGAAGGGTCATCACCGGAAAGTGCGTCTACCATCCGCTGTTTCGTAGAGTTTATCTTCGCGTCAGAAGACTTCTTGTCCGAGTCGATCAGAATTGCCACATTCCTGTTTAGTCGACGTAGCGAGATGAAATCGTCAACGTCGACAGGGTCATCCGCCGTCAAGGCGTTAAGCAGTTTGCCGCCGTAGAACATAATCGAGTAGTGAATACCCTCTATGAGTCGGTTTTCACTCTCAGAGTCGATCCAGTGGCGAACATAAACCCGATCCGAGGGGCCCTCCACCCATACGGCCGCGTTGGTTTGCAGCAAGTCGGATGGTCGGTAACCCAGGTCCACGCAGACGTTGGACACTTGAGCCGCTGTCTGAGCTGTCTCGACCCGACTTCCTGCGCCAGCAGTCCGCTGCACTGAAAAAACCGAGGAGCGCTCGTAGTCAAGCATGTGTGCGGAATGAGTGGCGATCAGATACTGATTGTTAGTCTTCGTTCGGAGATAATGGAGCAGCTTTCGTTGCAAGATGGGATGGAGGTTTACTTCTGGCTCTTCAATGCATACCAAATGCTGATCGAGTATAGTCGCCGCAGCGGCAATGACGATTACCTGATGTATTCCCGTGCCATAGTGCTCGAGTGGCAGCATCTCGTCGTTGCGGGATATGTTAATGGTGGACAAATTGTGTGGTATCTCGATCTGTGCATCGCGATCCTCGAAAACGGTCTGCACGAATCGGTTAATTTCCGCGAATTTCGTACGATCGTGCCGTCGTTCGGCCGTCGGGCTCTGAAGCTTTTGTAGCGAAGCGATGAGTCCGCTGCCGTCGTAAACGGGTGTATCCAGTTCGCGATTGTCGGCTCGGCGAAATGCGCCGATGGTTTCTACCGGCGGTAACCACTTGCGGGCATCGAGGAAGTTGATGATTCTCTGCGCATCTGCGGCTTCTCCGCCTCCGGAGGTCTGGGTCAAAACGTTCGACAAGTGTTGGACAGCCGATATGCCAACTTGGTTAGTCAACTCCCTGCATTGGTCAAGGCTCACCGCTTGTCCGTTTGTGCCTGGGGATGACATATCCATCCGAACCCATATCAGGTTATCTGACGTAACCCTGAACTGCGGAGCCTTCAGCAAGTTTATGAGTGCTTCACCCGCGCCGGAGCGCCGTTGATTGGCGTTCTCGATTTTTTCGGCTATCCGTGGATCGTCATCCCGGATCGCTATAGCATAGGATAGCGTCGACGTATCTCCATCAGAACGTTGAGGTACGTCCAGTCCTACGGGTGCAGGTGTACTTATCTTGTGGTTGAGGTAACGATAGGCGAAAGTCAGAAGGTTCGACTTTCCCGAGTTGTTTTGACCAGCAAGGAGTGAGATTTTGCTGAGTGGTGACACCGAAGCTTGAGGCGTTCCGTAAAGGCTCCGAAAGCCTGAGACGGCGAAGCCGGCGAGTAGGACCGGGTCATCTTCCATGTCATTCCTATGGTGAGTCTAAGTGTATTGATTTTATGGCCTTATGCGCGGGTATCGAGTAGATTGATGCCGTCGTGCGGCCTACTCTGTGCTCGGTCGAGAAATGCATCCATCACTCGCACGCTATATGCGGCTGACATACTGGATTTGACCTCTTCAATGGTCATCCAGCGGATTTCTGTGGCCTCTTCGGTGAATCGCTGAGGCATGTTGACCGGTGTGCAAAAGTAGACAAGGGCGACAATTCCCCTCGTCATGTTTTTGTATACTCCGGTCAACTGGTGGACATGGACTCGAACTCCAGTCTCCTCGAAGACCTCCCGCTGCACTCCATCCTCGAAGGTCTCTTGTAGTTCGAGCACGCCGCCTGGTGGTTCCCACTGTCCGTTGTCTCGGCGGCGGATGACGAGGACTTCGCCTGCCTCGTTCACGACGATTCCGGCGACGCTGACCGAATGGCGCGGCGTGTCTGTCATTGGTCCGCTTTCGTTCGTGAGGCCACTGTGGGACGATGTACACGTCTAGTCGTCTGTGGGAGTAGGAGACCATGCTCGATCTAGGGACTATAGACAGAACGGTGGATCGTCCGCCGTATCGGCAGATCGCTGACATCCTGCGTCAGCACATCGAGCGCGGTCGCCTGGCTCCTGGTGAGCAGTTGCCGTCCGAGGCCGTGATGATCGAGCACTACGGCGTGGCTCGGATGACGGTTCGTGAGGCCATCAAGGAGCTGCGAACCGAGGGCCTGGTGGTGGCGCAGCACGGTAAGGGCGTGTTCGTGCGATCGGCTCCGCCGGTGCGTCGGTTGGCGTCGGACCGGTTCGCGCGGCGGCATCGGCAGGAGGGGAAGTCGGCCTTCCTGGCTGAGGCTGAGGCGGCTGGGCATGTGCCGGGGGTCGATCAGATCCGGGTGACCAACGAAGCGGCGTCGGCTGAGGTGGCGGAGCGGTTGGGGTTGAAGCCTCGGGAGCGGGTGATCGTGAGGTCGCGGCGGTACCTGGCGGACGGACGGCCGGTGGAGGTGGCCACGTCGTACATCCCGGAGTCGATCGCCAAGGGGACGGCTATCGCGGAGGTGAACACGGGGCCTGGTGGCATCTACGCGCGGATCGAGGAGGCTGGCCACGAGCTGGCGCGGTTCACCGAGGAGGTGTCGGCGCGGATGCCTACGCCGGATGAGCGCAAGGCGTTGGAGATCGGGTCGGGGTCGCCGGTGTTGACGTTGGTGCGCACGGCGTTCGACACCGAGGGGCGGCCGGTGGAGGTCTGCGACACGGTCAAGGTGGCCACGTCGTTCGTGTTGGAGTACGACGTCCCGGCCAGGTAAGGCACGTTGCAAAAGCGAAGAAAGGAGCGGACTGGTTGAACTCCTCTAGACAACTAGCTACCGTGAACTTGTCTAGAGGACTAGGTGAGCTGATCGGCTCCGGTCAAGGAGCCCAACGGAAGATCGAGAAAGGTCTAACGATGGCTATTGCTGCTGGTCACAGGTTTCCGATCACCTTCGACGAGCTGTTCCCGCAAGGGTTCTTCGTGCTGAAGGTGGAGCGGGCGCAGGAGTTCAACGAGGGCAAGGCACCGCACCCGGCCAACGACAAGGTGACGGGCCTGCCGGTGTGGACGGTGCAGGGCACTGACCCGTCGGCGCGGGGGAAGAACACCGGGGCGGTGGTGAAGATCGCGTCGGAGTACCAGCCGGTTCCGCCGGAGGTGCTGCCCGGTACGCCGTTCCGCCCGGCGGTGTTCACGGGGTTGAAGGTGTCGCCGTACGTCCGGGACGGCTGGGTGAACTACACGATCTGGGCCGAGGAGATGGTGTCGCCGCAGGAGGCAGCGGCGAAGGGGCGTCGGGGCAACGGCAAGTCGGACTCGTCGGCGGGCGCTCCGCCGGTTGCGGCCTGAGAGGGGGCGGATCGTGGAGATCGAAGGACTGTTGACGCCTGGCCCGAGCGCCAAGCCGGAAGTGGTCACCAAGCCGGGTACGGACTGGTACGGGCTGCGGCTGGTGATGGACCCCGGTGAGGTCGTGTTGGGGCTGCCGGAGGACGAGGACGGGCGAGCGAGGCTGGCGACCTTCCTGACCGAGCTGGGCAGGGCCGCGTACTTCCTCGCCGGAGTGCTCGATCCGTCGCCGAACCACGTGTTGATGCCGGGAAGCGGCACGGTGTGGTCGGACGCCTCGATCTACGGGGACTCGGGGCCGGGGAGTCGGCCGCGATGACCGCTGCCGCCGGGGCAAGGCCGAAGTACGCGGTCTTCTTACGGGCCAACTCCTTCGGGCGGGCCATGGCGTTGGCGGGTTTCCGTTCCGATTACGCGCTGGCCAAGGCGATGGGGCTCAATCGGTCGACGGTGAAGCGGGTGCGGACCGGTGAACTGATGCCGGGGCCGGGGTTCATCGCAGGTGCGCTGAAGGCGCTTGCTCCGATGGCGTTCGAAGACCTGTTCGTGGTCGACGTCAGCGAGGAGTGACCGTGCCTGCGGGTGCGTGACAACCGAACAGATCGCGGCTGGTCGGTGTGGTCGCGGGGAGACAGTCCAAGTCTTGGCGGGCTCCGGCTGTCTCCCTGCGATTCACCTGACTGGCTTCGCCATGCACTTTTGTTGACACACAAGGGATTCCAGTCATGCAGAGGGTATCTCGTCGCCGGGGACGTGCGTCAAGTCGGGCCGTCGCCCCGTCAGGGTGGAAGCTGTCCAACGGTTCGAAGTGCCAGCGGTGCAAGCGGTTCGGTGTGTTTGCGCCCGGACAGCTCGCCTGCTGCGCCTGTCTGGGGTGGCTCGCGCTGATCTTCGCCCCGGCAAGGGGTGTGGCCTGATGGCGCGATGGGTTGATCCGGCTCCGTTCGAGGGTGCTCGGCCTCGGGTGCCGTGGTGGGCGTTGGTGCCGGGCAAGCTGAAGTGGCTGGCGCTGATGGTGGCCGTGGTGTGGCTCCTCCTGATCGGCATCGTGCGCCTGGTGCTCGTCGTGGTCCGGTACCCGGTGGTCACGCTGGTGCCGTTGACGGCGGCCTGGTGCTGGCTGCGGTTCGGGCTGGCGCCGCTGGTCCTGGCCTTGCTGAGCCTGACGGCAGGGCTCGCGGTCTGGGCTGGCCTGGATCGGGCGTCGTTCCTGCGGCACGTGTGGTTCCGGCTGGTCACCGAGTACCGGCGGGCGACGGTGTACGTACCGCGTTGGCGCACCACCATGCGCCTGGCTGAGCTGGCCAAGGACAACCGGGGACGCGAGTACCGGCCCAAGCTGCGGCGCGTCCGGTCCGAGGGATGGCGTGACCGGGTTCGGGTGCGGATGATCCCGGCGCAGGCACCGGAGGCGTGGGAGCTGCGCCGTGACGGCCTGGCGCACTCGTTCGGGGCGCAGTCGTGCCGGGTGCGGGTGCTGAGGCCGAAGGTGATCGAACTCGACCTCATCCACTCCGACCCGTTGGCTCGGTCGCTGCCGGTGCCATCCCTGGCCGACGATGCGGACGCGGTCGATCTGAAGCGGGTAGTGGTCGGCCGCACGGAGACCGGTAAGCCGTGGCGGATTCGCTTGCAGGGCAACCAAGTCCTCGGCGTCGGCGTGCAGGGTGCGGGCAAGGGGTCGGTGCTGTGGTCGATCATCTGGAACCTTGCCCCGGCGGTGCGGGCCGGTCTCGTGCGCCTGGTGGGCATCGACCCTAAGGGCGGTATGGAGCTGGGGCAGTGCCCGGATGCCTTCACACGGCTCGTGTTCGACAACGGTCGTGAGGCGGTCGAGCTGCTGGAGGAGCTGGCGGCGGAGGTCAAGGAACGTGCTGCCCGGTACCGGGGTGTCCGGCGGCTGTGGGCTCGGTCGAACGGTGAGCCGTTCACGGTGCTGGTGGTTGACGAGCTGGCGGACTTGATCGCCTACCAGCCGGACAAGGGCCTGCGGGAGCGGGCCACCCGCGCCATCCAGACCATCACCTCACAGGGCCGCGCTCCTGGCTTCTGCGTCCTGGGCTTGGTGCAGGACCCGCGTAAGGAGGTCGTGGGCTTCCGGCACCTGTTCGGTACTCGCGTGGCGCTGCGCCTGGACGAGTCGGCGCAGGTGGACATGGTCCTTGGTGACGGTGCGCGTGCCCGTGGCGCTGCGGCGCACGAGATCAGCGAGCAGACACCCGGCGTGGCCTGGGTGAAGACCGATGGGCGCGGTGAGCCGGAGCGCGTGCGGGCCTTCCACGTCACAGACGCGGACCTGGTCGAGCTGGGTGTCTACCTGGCTGATGCCACGGTGCACGACTTCCCGACTCGGCCGGATGGCAGTGGGGAGGTGGCAGCGTGAACACCCCTGTCGTCCCTGCGGTGCCGCTCGACGTGGCGGGCATGACCTCGGCCGAACGTGCCCGGTTGCCGCTGTCCCTCGACGTGGTCAAGGCGGCGGCCGAACAGCACGGCGTCTGCACTCGGCCCGTGCTGAGGGAAGTCGTGGACCTGGACACCGGAGAGGTGCGGATCGTCGGCATCCGCTGCAACTCCACCCAGGCGTCCAAGTGCCCGACCTGCGCCGAGCGCAACCGTCGCTCCCGCATGGCCCAGTGCCGAGAGGGCTGGCACCTCGACCACGAGCCCGTGGCCGAACGGCACGCGCCCACGGCCGACCAAGTCGAGCTGGTCACCTACCGCTCGGACCTGACCGCCGAGTACCGCCGTGCCGTGGGTGAGGGCGCGGTCGATCAGGTGGAAGACCTGCGCGAGGGCATCCGGGAGGCGGACGCGGACCTGAAGCGGGAGGGAGTCCGCGGGAACCTCCCCAACGTCGAGCGGCCTGGGCGAGCGGCGCCAGTCAGGTCGACTCGTCGCAGGCAGGACGCGCCCAACCTGCCTCGGCGGAAGGTCGCCAAGCGCACGGTGGGGCGGGAGTTCGCGGGCAAGTACCGGCCCTCGACCTTCGTCACGCTCACGCTCGACTCGTACGGCAAGGTCGGGCCGGACGGTTCCTCAGTCGACCCGGACACCTACGACTACCGGCGGGCGGCTCGGGACGCGGTGCACTTCGCCTCCCTGGTCGACCGGTGGTGGCAGAACCTCCGCCGGGTCGTCGGCTGGGACGTCCAGTACTTCGGCACGGTCGAGCCGCAGCGCCGGATCACGCCTCACGCGCACTTCGCCGTACGCGGCTCGATCCCGCACAAGGTCGTCCGCCAGGTCACGGCGGCCACGTACTTGCAGGTCTGGTGGCCACAGCACGACCGGATGATCTACGGCGGTGACCGGCTGCCGGTCTGGGACATGCGCACCAAGGGCTTCGTGGACCCGGACACCGAACAGCCGTTGACCACCTGGGCCGACGCCGTGGCGAACCTCGACGCACCCGCCCACGTGGTCGAGTTCGGCCGCCAGGTGCACTCCAAGGGCATCCTCGGCGGCACCGAGGAGTCCGGGCGACACATCGGTTACCTGACCAAGTACCTCACCAAGTCCATCACCGAAGTGGTCGACGCCGACACCTCACCACGCCTGGCCGACCACGCCGACCGCCTGGCCGCCGAGCTGGCCGTCACCCCGTGCTCCGAGCGCTGCTCCGTCTGGCTGCTCTACGGCGTCCAACCCAAGGGCGTCACGTCCAAGACCACGCCCGGCCACTGCAAGGGCAAGGCGCACCGCCGAGACACCCTCGGCCTGCCCGGCCGCCGTGTCCTCGTCTCCCGGCGCTGGTCCGGCAAGACGCTGGCTGAGCACAAGGCGGACCGGGCCACGTTCGTCCGCGAAGCGCTCAAAGCCGCTGGCATCGCCAAGCCGGAGGACGAACGCGCCCGACTTCAGTGGGGACCGGTCCGGCCCGGTGACCCACACGCCCCGTCCCGAACCGAGCTGCTGATGCACATGATCGCCCAGCGGCTCGCCTGGCAGGCCGAGTACCAGCAGGCACAAGCGGCGCTGGCACCTCCGCCGGAAGTTTCAGCAATCGCAGCTTGATCAAGGGGGAGTCGTGGGGGAGATCGAACCGCTGTGGGGAGTGGAAGAGGTCTCGGCGTTCCTGGGAGTGCCGGTCAAGACGCTCTACCAGTGGAAATGGCGTCGTTACGGGCCGCCGGTGCGGAAGGTCGGCAAGCACCTCCGCTACGTGCCTGCACAAGTCCGTCGATGGGTCGAAGACCTCGCCGCCTAGCTGTTTCAGCAGTTCAACCGACAGGAGGAGTTTGCCGTGGGTCACATCCAAGATCGCTGGTGGAAGGAGGAGCGCGACCCCGTGACGCAGCAGGTCACGCGGGTCAAGACCTCCTCGTACGGCAAGGGCCTGCGTTACAAGGTCCGCTACCTCGACCCGCAGGGCACCGAGAAGAGCAAGAGCTTCCCGGACAGGCAGAAGAAGCGGGCGGAGGACTTCCTGCTGGCGGTCGAGTCGGACAAGCGGGAAGGCAAGTACGTCGACCCGAAAGCCGGAGAGATCAAGTTCTCCAAGTACGTCGAGACCTGGTACGGCGGCCAGTCCCAGGACGCCGCCACGCAGGAGAACCTGCGCAGCCAGGTGGACAAGCGACTGGTCCCCTTCTTCGGCGGGATGGCCATGAAGTCGATCACCATCCCGAGGGTCCGGGAGTGGTTGGGCTCGATGGGTGAGGCCGGTCTGAGTCTCCGCTACCAGCAACTTCTGTTCGACCGGCTGTCCTCGATCCTGAACGCGGCGGTGGAGGAGAAGATCATCACTGGCAACCCGTGCAAGGCCCGGAGCGTGCAGCGGCCGTCACCGCCGGAGCGGCGCATCAAACCCTGGCCGGAGGCACGGATGCGGGCCATCCAGCTCGCCTTGCCGGTTGAGTACAAGATCGCCTTGGTGCTCGCTGCGGGCACCGGGCTGCGCCAAGGGGAGATCTTCGGCCTGGGCGTGGACGAGATCGACCGGGACGCGCGTGAGCTGCACGTCGTCCGTCAAGTCCGGATCGTCGGCAACCAGCTCGTCTACGCCTTGCCCAAGAGCAAGAAGGCACGGACCGTGCCGCTCGGTGACGGCGTCCTGGACGCGCTGGACGACCACATGGCGGCTCACCCGCCGGTTGACGTCACCCTGCCGTGGGACCGGCCTGGAGGTGATCCGGTGACCGTGCGCTTGGTGCTCACGATGGACGGCGGGGCGGTCAGACGCCAGGTGTTCAACATGGGCATCTGGCGTCCGGCCTTCACCACAGCGGGCCTGGAGTACCGGCAGCAGGAAGACGGGATGCACGGACTCCGGCACCTCTACGCGTCCAGCCAGCTGGAGAACGGCGTCTCCATCAAGGCCCTGTCCGCCCACCTCGGCCACCACGATCCGGGCTTCACGCTCCGGACCTACACGCACCTGATGCCGACCAGCCACGACAAGAGCCGCAAGGCCGCCAACCGCCTCTTCAAGCCCAAGAAGCGACGTGACGGCCTGGAGACGGCCTGATCATCGAAAACGACTACCGCCCGACCACAAAACCGCTGGTCAGGAGTAGATCGCGAACCAGATGGCGATGTAGTGGCACAGCGCCGCCAGCACGGTGGCCGCGTGGAAGAACTCGTGGTAGCCGAAGACTTCCGGCCAGGGATTCGGCCAGCGGGAGGCGTAGAAGACGGCGCCCACGGTGTAGAGCAGGCCGCCCACCAGCAGCAGGACCAAGGCCGCCACGCCGACGTGGTGCAGCAGGTCGGGCAGGACGAAGACCGCCACCCAGCCCAGGGCGATGTAGATCGGCACCCCGAGCCACCTCGGGGCGTGTGGCCAGGCCAGTTTCAGCGTCACGCCGCCCAGCGCGCCGAGCCAGACCACGAGCAGCACGACGTTGCCCGTGTCCGGCGGCATGGCCAGCAGCGCGAACGGGGTGTAGGTGCCGGCGATGAAGACGAAGATCATCGAGTGGTCGAGGCGCTTCATCCACGTCCGCGCCCGCACGCTGACCCAGTTCACCCGGTGGTACAGGGCGCTCACGCCGAACAGGCCGAGCACGGTCGCCCCGTACACCGACGTCGCCAGCGCCGCCTTCGCCGACACGGTGGCCGCGGCCAGGGCGATCAGCGTCGCGCCCGTCGCCACGGACACCACGAACGACCAGAGGTGCAGCCACCCCCGCAGGCGGGGCCGCAGCGCGGCCTGCGGGCTATGAGTCGACGTGGTCACGCCCTGAGGTTACGGGAGCGTAGGTGACCCGGTCAGCACACGACGGCGTGACCGCGCCCACCCGGCGTACGCTCTTCCAGCGTGGGTCTTCGCGAACAGGTCAAGAGCGTCCTGCTCAAGGGTTACGAGTTCCGCCTCAACCGATGGCTCGACGGCAAGCAACGACCACGCCACGTCGGCGTGGTGCTCGACGGCAACCGCCGGTGGGCCCGGGAGGCGGGCTTCGACGACGTCGCGCACGGCCACCGGGCCGGCGCGCGCAAGATCCTCGAACTGCTGAGCTGGTGCCGCGAGGCCGAGGTCGAGGTCGTCACGCTGTGGATGCTGTCCACCGACAACCTCAACCGGCCGGCCGAGGAACTGGACCCGCTGCTCGGCATCATCGCCGACATCGTCGACGAGCTCGCCGAGCCCGGTAACCCGTGGCGCATCCGGCACGTCGGCGCGCTGGACCTGCTGCCGACCGAGACCGCCGCCCGGCTGTCCGCGGCGGCACTGCGCACCAAGGGCCGCACGGGCCTGGAGGTCAACGTCGCGGTCGGCTACGGCGGCCGGCAGGAGATCGCCGACGCGGTCCGCAAGCTGCTGCAGAAGCACGCCGAGTCCGGCGGCACGATCGAGGAGCTCGCCGAGGTCCTGGACGTCGACCACATCGCCGAACACCTCTACACGTCCGGTCAGCCCGACCCCGACCTGCTCATCCGCACCTCGGGCGAGCAGCGGCTGTCGGGCTTCATGCTGTGGCAGTCCGCGCACTCGGAGTTCTGGTTCACCGAGGCCTACTGGCCCGAGTTCCGCCGCACCGACTTCCTGCGCGCCCTGCGCGACTACGCCGTCCGGCACCGCCGCTTCGGCTCCTGACGCCGGGCCGGGTGACGGCCGGTCGCCCATCGCCGGGGAACGCCCGAGGGCGGCACCCCCCGACCGGGAAGTGCCGCCCTCGAGAACATCAGGCCGGGCTCAGTCCTCCGAGTGGTTGTCCCCGGCGTCTTCCGAGTCGTTGTCGTCGTTGTCCGTCGCGATGCAGTAGCTCTCGTCGTTGTTCGAGAGGATCGGGATCGCGAGGACGTTGACCTCGACCTCGCAGATGTTGACCTGGCTCAGCAGGTCGGAGTCGTTGCCGAAGTTGATGAGGCCGAACTGGTCGGCGACCGTGTCCTCGTCCGAGTCGTCCTCGAAGTACTGCTGGTTGTGGTACTCGCCGACAGCGGTGTAGTGGCCGTCGTCGTAGTCACCGTGCGGCGTCGCGAACGCGGGGGAGCCCAACAGCATGAGACCGGCCGCGGCGATGGCGACGGCACCTGCCTTCTTGAACATGTAAACACACTCCTCTAGTGGGGAATTGATGTGACGCCCATAACCTTGCTCGCGCGTTCCGAGCATTCGGGGAGTCTGCGGCTCAGGCGGTTTGCCCTCGCTCCGGTAATTTACTTGCTGGCGTTGTGGATTGCACCCGGATGAACACCATCGTGTGAACGATGTATATTCGGCATGGCTCTCGGGGTAGAAATCCGGACATCGCGCCCACGTACTCGCGTCGTCATATCCAACGGTATTGCGCGCTATCCGGTTATTCGGCGGTGCGCACGTCCTCGGTCGTCGTTCGGCGACCTCGGCGCGCCCGTCGGCCTGGCGGAGGGGAGGGACCTCAGTTGCCGTCGTCGTCCGCGACGGCGCACAGGCTCTCGTCGTTGTTCGACAGGATCGGGATGCCCAGGACGGCGTTGACCTCGATCTCGCAGACGTTCAGGCCGCTCGCGACATCGGAGTCGTTGCCGAAGTTGAGCAGGCCGAACTGGTCGACGACGTTCCCGCTGCCGTCGTCGTCGTTCACGAGGGTGAAGCCCTGTTCGGATCCGTGGCCGTTCTCCTCCTCGTGGGGTTCGCCGCTCACGGCGAACGCCGGGGCGCCGATCAGCGTCAGTCCGGCCACGATCGCGGCGAGCGTACCTGCCTTCTTCAGCACTTCACACTCCTCTTTGCGGGTTTCCCCGGACGATCCGGCGCGGCCCGGAAGCCGGACCTGCCGTCTGATCGGCAAACTACCGAACATCCGCCCCCGTGTGGATCTCGATAACACGATTGTGTGATCCGCCGAACGTGGGCGTCCCCCATTGTGGTGTCTTTTCGGGTCTGAATTCGTCCGCGCGGTTCGGCTGTGGTAAACCGGGCGGTCATCTCGTATGGTCTTCAGTCCGTGGACGGCGACCGGATCGTGCGTGAGTACCTGCTGCTCGGGCTGAGGCTGGACCGGCTGTCGCCGGGGCTGGTCGACTCGTTCACCGGCGACCGCGCGCTGCGCCGGGCCGTCGACGTGGAGCCGAGGCCGTACCCCGTGGCGTTGACCGAGCGGGCCGCGCTGCTGCGCCGCGAGCTGCCCGGCGCCGACCTGGAGCCCGAGCGCAAGCGCTTCCTGGACGCCCACCTGGTGGCCGCCGAGACCATCGCGCGCAAGCTCGCCGGGGTGCGTGTCGGCTTCGTGGAGGAGGTGCGCGCGTACTTCCAGGTCGACATCCGCCCAGGTCACACGGACACCTACCGCCGCGCGCACGCCGCGCTGGACGCCCTGCTGCCCGGCTCCGGCTCGCTGGCCGAACGGCTCGCCGACCACCGCGCGCTCGACGAGGTGCCGCCGCGTCGGCTCAAGGACACGGTGCACGCGCTGTCCAGCGCGCTGCGCGACCGCGTGCGGCAGCGGTTCGAGCTGCCCGCGAACGAGGTGGTGGAGTACGAGGTCGTCACCGACAAGCCGTGGAGCGGCTTCAACTACTACCTGGGCGGCTTCCGCTCGCGCGTGGCGATCAACGCCGACCTCGGCCACCGGATGTCGAACCTGCCGCACCTGGTCGCCCACGAGTCCTACCCCGGCCACCACACCGAGCACTGCCGCAAGGAGGTGGGCCTGGTCGGCAAGCGCGGGCACGCCGAGCAGGCGTTGTTCCTGATCAACACCCCGCAGTGCCTGATGGCCGAGGGCATGGCCGAGCTCGGCCTGCACGCCGTGGTCGGCGCCGGCTGGGGCCGCTGGGCCGAGGAGATCATGGCCGACCTCGGCCTCCGGATGGACGGCGAGCTGGCCGAACGGGTGGAGAACGCCCTCTCCGGGCTGCTCACCGTGCGTCAGGACGCCGCCCTGATGCTGCACGACCGGCGTGCCCATCCGGATGACGTGGTGGACTTCCTGTGCCGGTGGCTGCTGGTTCCCGAACGCCGTGCCCGCCACATGCTGCGGTTCCTCGGTGACCCTCTGTGGCGGGCGTACACGACGACGTACGTCGAGGGTGTGCGCCTGGTCCGCGCGTGGCTCGACCTCCGCGCCCGGACGGACACCTTGAGCGACCGCTACCTGAGACTTCTTGACGAACCACTGGTGCCGGCGACGTTGGCGGCAGAGGTCTCGGCCGGGGTGCCCTGGTTGTCCCGCGACCCTGGGTGACGGACCGCGCCACGTCCGGCCGCACGTGCCCTGAGCTGCGTGGACGACGTCGGATTGCGCCGATGTGACGGCCCCGGGTCCTCCGCGCGCACCCTCCGCGGCCGTCTTTCGCCAGTTTGCGGCGGGGTGACGAATTGACGAATCACCTGTGTGGCTGCCTGCATAAGAGGGACCTGCGGAGGTAACTTCCGGTTGGCGGGACGCGTCCACTGCGGACCGCGCAGGGAGGCCCTGATCGTGGCTGTCGTCGTATCGCCGGTTCCGCCGGCGGTGATGAGCGCGAGGGGGCCGGCACCCGGCCCTCGTGACCGGCGCGCCTCCAGCTAGCGGAGGCGGTCCGGTCGATCGGGGTGGTGCCTGGCCCAGCGAGGAGCGGACGCGGGTGCCGCGTTCGTGAGGGAGTTGCCGTGAACGCACGACGACCCGCGAGCCGTTCCTCAGGCTCATCGCGCAGCACTTCCCGGCGCCGTGGCGCGCCGACGACCAACACGTACGTGGTGGACACGTCCGTGCTGCTCTCCGACCCCCTGGCCACCACGCGGTTCGCCGAGCACGAGGTCGTGCTGCCGCTCGTGGTGATCAGCGAGCTGGAGGGCAAGCGGCACCACCCGGAGCTGGGTTGGTTCGCCAGGGAGGCGTTGCGCCTGCTCGACGACCTGCGACTGCGCCACGGCCGGCTGGACCACCCGGTCCCGATCGGCGAGGACGGCGGCACGTTGCGCGTCGAGCTCAACCACTCCGACCCGGAGGTGCTGCCCGCGGGTTTCCGCACGGACTCCAACGACGCCCGCATACTGGCCTGCGCGCTCAACCTCGCGGCCGAGGGCAACGCCGTCACGCTGGTCACCAAGGACATGCCGCTGCGGGTCAAGGCGGGCGCGGTCGGCCTGGCCGCCGAGGAGTACCGGGCGCACGACGTCACGTTGTCCGGCTACTCCGGGATGTCCGACGTGGACGTCGACCAGACCGTGGTGGACGCGCTCTACCGCGACACCGTGATCGACCCGGCGCTGTTCGACCTCGCGCACGTGGCCGAGCTGCCGTGCCACAGCGGGTTGCGGCTGCTGGCGGGCACGTCGAGCGCGTTGGGCCGGGTCACGCCGGACAAGCAGCTGCGGCTGGTGCGCGGCGACCGCGAGGCGTTCGGGCTGCACGGTCGGTCGGCCGAGCAGCGCGTGGCGCTGGACCTGCTGCTCGACACCGAGGTCGGCATCGTCTCGCTGGGCGGACGGGCCGGCACCGGCAAGTCGGCGCTCGCGCTGTGCGCGGGCCTGGAGGCGGTCATGGAACGCCGCCAGCACCGCAAGGTCGTGGTCTTCCGCCCGCTGTACGCGGTGGGCGGCCAGGAACTGGGCTACCTGCCCGGTTCCGAGAGCGAGAAGATGCAGCCGTGGGCGCAGGCGGTGTTCGACACCCTCGGCGCGCTGGTCAGCCAGGACGTCGTCGAGGAGATCATGGACCGCGGCATGCTGGAGGTCATGCCGCTGACCCACATCCGCGGCCGGTCCCTGCACGACTCGTTCGTGATCGTGGACGAGGCGCAGTCGCTGGAGCGCAACGTGCTGCTGACCGTGCTGTCGCGGTTGGGTGCCAACTCGCGGGTGGTGCTCACGCACGACGTGGCGCAGCGTGACAACCTGCGCGTCGGGCGGCACGACGGCGTGGCGGCGGTCATCGAGAAGCTGAAGGGCCACCCGCTGTTCGCGCACGTCACGTTGACGAGGTCGGAGCGCTCGCCGATCGCCGCGCTGGTCACCGAGATGCTGGAGGACTACGCCTCCTGACGGTCCGACGCCGAGGCCGCCCCGGTCGCCGTGACCGGGGCGGCCTTCAGCTTGTGGTCGACGAGCGCCGCGAGCCAGGCCAGGACCGCGGCGGCGACCAGCACGAGCAGGGCGTTGCGCAGGGCGGCGGCGAAGCCGAGCTCGGTGGCGTCGAGGAACGGGTACGGGTACCAGTCGGTGATCGCGCCGTGGGCGAACGTGTAGGCGATCCACAGGACGGGCCAGACGAGCAGCGCCTGGGCGACGGTGGCGCGGTCGACCCGCGGTCGGGGGCCGAACAGCAGCCAGCCGAGCACCGCCAGCACCGGCGACAGCTGGTGGAAGCCGAGGTTCACCCACCAGGCGATGCCGACGGGGTCGTCCACCAGCGGCGCGATCACGAGGGCGAACACGACGCCGGTGATCGTGATGCCGAGGAGCGCGTCGAGGCGGGCCACCCGCCAGCCGCGGCCGTCCCGGGCCGGGTCCAAGACCAGGGTGATCGCGACGACGAGCACGAACAGGTTGCTCTGGATGGTGAAGTAGCTGAACAGGCGGACGAGACGGACACCCAGCGTCACGTGGGCCGTGGTGTCGCCGGTGTTGACGTCCGCCCCACCGGTGAACAGCAACACCAGTTGGGTGATCAGGGACGCGGCGATCACGGCCGCCAGCACGCCGTGCCACACCCGTGAGCCGGTGTGCCGGGTGGTGGGGCGCGGTGCGGTGCTCATCGCCCGATCATCGGGTCGGGGCACCGGTCCTGCTAGTCGAGCCGCTTCCCACCAGGGCCGCGCCGGGCGTCGGCGGGGCCCTGGTGGGAAGCCGTGCGCCGCGGTGGTCGTCCACGGCGGTCGATCGGGTGTGGCGGGATCACCAGCCCGAGGGGAGCGGGCGGCCTTCGGCGAAACCGGCCGCGCTCTGCACGCCGACGGTCGCCTTGGCGTGGAACTCCTCCAGGGTCTGCGCGCCGGCGTAGGTGCAGGAGCTGCGGACGCCCGCCGTGATGGCGTCGAGCAGGTCCTCCACGCCGGGGCTGTTCGGGTCCAGGCGCATGCGCGAGGTGGAGATGCCCTCCTCGAACAGGCCCTTCTTGGCGCGGTCGAACGCGTTGTCGGTGCGGGTGCGGGCGGACACGGCGCGCTTGGACGCCATGCCGAACGACTCCTTGAAGAGGCGGCCCTGCTCGTCGCGCTGGAGGTCGCCGGGCGACTCGTAGGTGCCGGCGAACCAGGAGCCGATCATGGCGCTGGACGCGCCGGCGGCGAGGGCGAGGGCGACGTCGCGCGGGTGGCGGATGCCGCCGTCGGCCCAGACGTGCTTGCCGAGCCTGCGTGCTTCGGCGGCGCACTCGGCGACGGAGGAGAACTGCGGGCGGCCGACGCCGGTCATCATGCGGGTGGTGCACATCGCGCCCGGGCCGACGCCGACCTTGACGATGTCCGCGCCCGCTTCGACCAGGTCGCGGACGCCTTCGGCGGTGACGACGTTGCCGGCGACGACCGGGACGGTGGGACGTGCCTCGCGGACGGCCTTGAGGGCGGCGAGCATCTTCTCCTGGTGGCCGTGGGCGGTGTCGACGACGAGCGTGTCGACGCCGGCTTGGAGGAGGTGCTCGGCCTTGGCGGTGACGTCGCCGTTCACGCCGATGGCGGCGGCGACGCGGAGCTTGTTCGCGTGGTCGAGGGCGGGTTGGTAGACGTCGGCGCGCAGGGCGCCCAGGCTGGTCATCACGCCGCGGAGGCGTCCGTCGGCGTCGACGCCGAGCGCGACCCGCTGGGTGCCGCCGTGGAGCCGGTCGAAGACTTCACGCGGAGGGGTGTCCAACGGAAGGGTGACGATGCGGTCGTCGGCCACGTCGTGCAACCGGGTGAACCGGTCGACGCCCGCGCACGCCGCCTCGTCCACGACGCCCGTGGGGCGGCCGTCGTCGTCGATCACGACCACCGCGCCGTGCGCCCGTTTGTGGAGGAGGTTGACCGCGTCGGCGACCGAGTCGCCGGGGTGCAACGTCAGCGGGGTGTCCCACACGGTGTGCCGTGCCTTGACCCACTGGACGATCTCCGCGACCGCTTCCGGCGCCACGTCCTGCGGGAGGACCACCAGCCCGCCGCGTCGCGCCACGGTTTCCGCCATCCGGCGTCCCGCCACCGCGGTCATGTTCGCGACCACGATCGGGATCGTCGCCCCCGTTCCGTCGGAGGTCGACAAGTCGACGCCGAACCTCGAGTCGACGGCCGATCGGCCGGGCACGAGGAAGACGTCGTCATAGGTCAGGTCGTAGCTGGGCCGATGCCCTTCGATGAACCGCACGAGAACTTAACGGTACTCGCGTCGGGGGGAGTTCGCCCTGGTTGTACGCACCATCGGGGGGATCGTTACGGGTCTGCGGTTGTAGCTTCCTCCAACCCGCAATCCTGCGGCCGTCCCGCCGCCTGCCGGTGGGCACACGAACGGCGTACGCCCACTGCGGCTGTCCCGGCTGTGCGCAGTGTGCGGCCCAAGTCATCGGCGGCAGGCCCGGCCACGTCGGGCTCGCGGCAGGCGCGGCCACGTCGGGCTCGATGTGCTGGGTGGGCTGCGTGACGTGGCGGGTTGGGCCTGGCGGCGCGGTGGGCTAGGCCGGGTCTGTGCGGCTGGGCGGGGCGGCTGGGCGGGGCGGCTGGGCGGGGCGGCTGGGTGGGGTGGCGGAGTGGTCGGAGGCTGGGTTGGCGGGGTGTGCTGTGGTCGCTGGTCGCTGGTCGCTGGTCGCTGGTCGCTGGTCGGGTTGGCGGGTGGCCGGTGGGTGGGTGGTCGAGGGGTCGGGGGGTGGATGGCCGGGGGTCGGGTTAGTGGGTGGTCGGGGGTCGGGGGTTGGGTTGGTGGGGGTTGCGGCGCGTGCCGGGGTTGGTTGGTTTCCTCCTCGTTTCAACCGAGGGCCGGTAACAGTGTTTCCGTACATTTTCCGGCCATGATCACTCGATCGTGTTTGGTCGGGTGGGTCTGGTCTGTCGCGTGGGTCGGGTCTGCGGGGTGGGTCTGGTCTGGGGAAGCAGGGCGCGGACGGCGTCGATCGTGTCCGCTTCGCCGGCGTCCTTGTCCGGCCGGTAGCGGAGGACGCGGGCGAAGCGCAGGGCCACGCCGCCCGGGTACCTGGGGCTGACCTGGACGCCGTCCAGCTCGATCTCGATCACCAGCTCCGGCCTCACCATCACCACCCAGTCGGTCTTCTCCGTCGCGATCGCCATCAACTCACGCGTCTGCCACGCCAGCAACTCGTCCGTCAGCCCCTTGAACGTCTTGCCGACCATGATCGGCGCACCCCCGTCGGGATCACGCGCGCCCAGGTGCAGGTTCGACAGCAGCCCCCGCCGCCGACCGCTGCCCCACTCGACCCCGAGCACCACCAGGTCGAGCGTGTGCACCGGCTTCACCTTCTGCCACGCCCGCCCGCGCCGACCAGCCGCGTAGACCGACTCGAGCGACTTCACCATCACGCCCTCGTGCCCGCCGGCCAGCGCCTCGTCCAGCACCCGCGCCGCGACCTCCTCCGAAGCCGGCGACACCACCCCCGGGATGACGTGCGGCCCCGCCACCCGGCGCAACGCGTCCAGCCGCACGGCCAGCGGCTCGTCCAGCAGATCCACGCCGTCCACGTGCAGGCAGTCGAAGAAGAACGGGCTGAGCAGCAGCTCCCGGACGTCCTGCGCCCCGAACCGGCTCATCGTCTCCTGGAACGGCCGGGGTTTGCCGTCGTCGTTCAGCGCCAGCGTCTCGCCGTCGAGCACCACCGACGTGCACGGCAGCGCCCGCACCAGCTCCACCAGCTCCGGCACGGTGCCGGTGATCTCGCGCAACGTCCGCGTGAAGACCCGCACCTCGTCACCCGACCGGTGCACCTGGATCCGCGCGCCGTCCAGCTTGTGCTCCACCACGCACGACCCCAGCTCCGCCAACGCCGAGGACAGCGACTCCGCCGGCGACGCGAGCATCGGCCGCACCGGCCGCCCCACCTCCAGCCGGAACGCGGCCAGCGCCGCCGACGCGCCCTCACCGCTCATCGCCGCCACCGCCGTCCCCGGCAGCGATCCCGACAGCATGAACGCCCGCCGCACCACCTCGCCGGGCACGTCACCGGCCCGCGCGATCGCGTCCAGCATCACCCCTTCGAGGGCGCCTTGACGCAGCTCACCCGTCAGCAGCCGGCGCAGGAAATCCTGCTCGGCCGCCGTGGCCCGGCCGAACAGCGAGGTCAGCGCCTCCGCCCGCCGAGCGGCGGACCCCTTCCCGCCGATCGACGCGAACGCGCCCAGCGCCGCGTCCACCTCGGACACCGTCAGCGAAGGCTCCGGCGCGGGCGGGACGTCCAGGTCGAACACGGTGCGCCACCCCGCGCCGATCCGACCCTGGCTGGGCACGCCGACGAGGAACGACACCACCGCGGGCGTGCTCATCCGGCGCACCAGCTCGGCCAGGGCGGCGACCTTGGCCAAACGGGAGCGCGTCGCCGCCACGGCGGCGGACGTCTCGACGACTTCGGCGAACAGCACGGTGACCATGGTGCACCCGAGCACCGACAAAAACCGGTCAGCCGGCCGCGCGCAGCTCCGCGACGGCCTCCCGCAGCCGGTCCGGCGTCAACGCCGCGTACCCGAGCACCAGCCCCGGGAACGTCGGCGTGCGCGCGTAGTCGGCCAACGCCGGCGCGTTCACCCCGCGCCGCGCCAGCCGCTCCCGCAACGCCACGTCGTCCGTCCCGTCGGGCAGCCGCACGACCACGTGCAGCCCGGCCGCCACCCCGATCGGCTCCCACCCCGGCAGCACGGCCCGCAGCGCCGCCAGCAGCGCGTCCCGCCGCGCCCGGTACAGCTGGCGGGTGCGCCGCAGGTGCCGGTCGTACCCGCCGGCGCCGAGCAGCCGGGCGAACGCCGCCTGGTGCAACGTCCCCGTGCCCAGGTCGTCCAACCGCTTGCGGTCCACCACGACGTCGCGCAACGCGGGCGGCAGCACCAGCCACCCCAGCCGCAACGCGGGCGCGAGCACCTTGCTCGCACTGCCCTGGTACACCACCCGCGTCGGGTCGAGCGCCTGCATCGCGCCCAGGGCCGGCCGGTCGTAGCGGTGCTCGGCGTCGTAGTCGTCCTCCACCACCAACCCGTCGCACGCGCGCGCCCACGCCAACAGCGCGCGCCGCCGTTCCGGATGCAGCACGACGCCCAACGGGAACTGGTGCGCCGCCGTGACGAACACCGCGCGGCAGTCCGTTGTGGACAGCACGTCGACGCGCAACCCGTCCGAGTCGACGGGGATCGGCCGGATCGCCAGCCCGTGCGACGCGAGCATCTCCGAGGCCCCGAAGTGGCTGGGGTCCTCGACGGCGACGCTGCGGTGCCCGGCCGCGTGCAGGACCCGGCCCAGCAACGAGATTCCCTCCGCCGCGCCGTTGGTGACGACCACTTCGGACGGTCGCGCCGCCACCGCGCGCACCCGGCCGAGGTAGTCCGCCAGCTCGCGGCGCAGGGGGCCGAAACCGGCCGGGTCGGGGTAGCCGAGGTCGTCGGTGGACAGGTCCGCCAACGCCGTCTTCTGCGCCTGCGACCACTCGTCGCGGGGGAACGCGCTCAGCGCGGGCACGCCGGGCTTCAGGTCGTAGCGGAACCTCGGCGCGGGCTCGGTGTCGGCGGCGGCGTCCGGCCACGTGACGGTGGCCGTCACGGTGGTGCCGGAGCCGCGCCGCGCGGTCAGGTAGCCCTCGCCGATGAGCTGGGCGTAGGCGGAGGTGACCGTGCCGCGGGCGACGCCGAGCTGGGCGGCCAGGTCGCGGCTGGACGGCAGGCGGGTGCCCGGCGCGAGCCGCCCGTCGCGCACGGCGCGGCGCAGCTCGGACTCCACCGCGCGCCTGCCGTTCGGGGCGGGGAGGAGGAGCTCGCGGTAAGTGGTCCAGTTGGCAGCCATTGAAGTGGAGCTTAAGCCTGGACCACTGGTCGGCGAGAGTCCTGGTCATGGGAAAAGGTGGAACCGCGATCGCGGCGGGTGCGCTGTCGTCGGTGATCGTGGGCGCGTCCGTGCCGGTGACGGGCATGCTCCAGGCGTATCCGCTGCTCACGGGGCAGGCGATGCGGTACGCGCTGGGCGGGGTGGCGCTGCTCGGGTGGATCTGGCTGCGGGGCGGGCGGCTGCCGGTGCCGGGGCGGCGGGACTGGCCGGCGCTGATCGGGCTGGTCACGACCGGGATGCTCGGGTTCAACGCGTGCGTGCTGTACGCGCAGCGGTACGCCGAGCCGGGGTTCGTCGCGGCGGTGCTGGGGGCGAGCCCGCTGGTGCTGGCTCTGGTGGCGCCGCTGCTGGCGGGGCGGAAGCCGGCCGCGGCGGCGGTGGTGGGCGCGGTGGTCGTGGTCGGCGGGGTGGTGGTGCTGTCGGGCGGTGGGTCGTGGCACGGGCCGGGGTTGCTGCTGGCGTTGTTGACGATGGCGGGTGAGGCGTCGTTCACGCTGTTCGCGGTGGGTGTCGTGCGGCGGATGGGCGGGCTGGCGGTGGCGACGTGGTGCTGCCTGGTCGCGGCCGGGGCCGGCGCGGTGCTGGGGACGGTGTTCGGCGGGTGGCAGGTCCCGACGGTGCGCGAGGGCGTGGCGCTGGTGGTGCTGGGGGTCGTGCTGACGGCGGTGGCGTTCGGGCTCTGGTACTTCGCGGTGGCGCGGTTGGGCGCGGACCGGGCCGGTGTGCTGATCGGGCTGATGCCGGTGGCCGGGCTGGTGGCGTCGGTGGCGCTGGGGGCGCAGGCGTTGACCGCGGTGGGGTTGGCGGGTGCGGTCGCCGTGGCGGCGGGGTGCGTGGTCGGGCTGCGGGGGCGGGCGGCCGACGTCGACCACCCGCCCCTGGTCGAGCCGAACGCCCGGGTCGTGCGAGCCCAGGGGTCCTGAACGCGGGACGCGGCCGGTCAGTGGGGGTTGGCCATGCGGAGGACGTCGAGGGCGCGGTCCAGGTCGGCTTCGGAGAGCTTCGAGGGGACGTGGCCGCGCTCCAGGACGACCTCGCGGATCGTCTTGCGCTCGCGGAGGGACTGCTTGGCGATCGAGGCCGCTTCCTCGTAGCCCAGGTAGCGGTTGAGGGGGGTCACGATGGACGGCGACGACTCCGCGTACTCGCGCATCCGGTCGATCTGCGGTTCCGCGCCGGTCAGGACCTTGTCGGCCAGCAGGCGGGCGACGGCGGCCAGGAGGCGGGACGATTCCAGGACGTTGCGGGCGATCACGGGCAGCATCACGTTCAGCTGGAAGTTGCCCTGCGACCCGGCGAACGCCACCGCCGCGTCGTTGCCGACGACCTGCGCGACCACCATCATCGTGGCCTCGGAGATCACCGGGTTCACCTTGCCCGGCATGATCGACGAGCCGGGCTGGAGGTCGGGCAGCGCCAGTTCGCCGAGCCCGGCGCGCGGGCCGGAGCCCAGCCAGCGCAGGTCGTTCGCGATCTTGTAGAGCCCCACGGCGGTGGCCCGCAGCTGCCCGGAGATCTCCACCACGCCGTCCTGCGTGGCCTGCGCCTCGAAGTGGTCGCGGGCCTCGGTCAGCGGCAGGCCGGTGACGGCGGCCAGCTCCGCGGAGACGGCCGCGCCGAAGCCGGCGGGCGCGTTCAGGCCGCTGCCCACCGCCGTGCCGCCGATCGGCAGTTCCGCCAGGCGGGGCAGTGACGAGGTGAGGCGCTCGACGCCGTAGCGGACCTGGGTGGCCCACGCGCCCGCCTCCTGGCCCAGGGTGATCGGCACGGCGTCCATCAGGTGCGTGCGGCCCGACTTGACCAGGGAGGTCCAGTCGGCGGCACGGGCCTCCAGCACCGAGAGCAGGTGCTCCAGGGCCGGGATGACGTCGCGCGCCACGGCCTCGGTCGCCGCGACCCGCAGCGTGGTCGGGAACGTGTCGTTGGACGACTGCGAGGCGTTGACGTGGTCGTTCGGGTGCACCTCGCGGCCCAGCGCGCGGGTGGCGAGGGTGGCGATGACCTCGTTGGCGTTCATGTTCGACGACGTGCCGGAGCCGGTCTGGAACACGTCGACCGGGAAGTGCTCGTCGTGCTCGCCCGCCGCGACGGCGTCGGCGGCCGAGGCGATGGCCGCGGCGACTTCGGGTTCCAGTACCCCCAGCCGCTCGTTCACCCGCGCCGCGGCGGCCTTGAGCAGGCCGAGCGCCCGGATCTGGGCGCGCTCCAGGCCGCGCCCGGAGATCGGGAAGTTCTCCACCGCGCGCTGGGTCTGCGCACGCCACAGCGCGTCGACCGGCACCCTGACCTCGCCCATCGTGTCGTGCTCGACGCGGTACTCCTGTTCAGCCATACCACCGAGTTTGGACCGCCTTTCCTTACTGGGCACAGTGGCCTGGAACACCTATGGTCGAAGGATGGAGCTTGAGGTCGACCTGCTGATCGTCGGTGCGGGCCCCACGGGCCTGTTCGCGGCCTACTACGCGGGGTTCCGGGACCTGTCCGTCGCGCTGGTCGACGCGCTGCCGGAGGCGGGCGGCCAGATCACCGCGATGTACCCGGAAAAGATGATCTTCGACGTGGCCGGGTTCCCGGCGGTGCGCGGGCGTGAGCTGGTGACCGCGCTCGTGCAGCAGGCGGACCAGTGGCAGCCGACGTACCTGCTCGGCCGCCAGGCCCGCACCTTGTCCGATGTGGACGGTCGGCTGGAGGTCGGGCTGGCCGACGGCGGCGTGGTGCGCGCCGGCGCGGTGCTGATCACGGCGGGCATCGGCGAGTTCAAGCCGCGGCCGCTGCCCGCGGGCGACGGCTGGCTGGACCGGGGCATGGTGCACTTCGTGCCCAAGCTCAACGTGCACACCGGCCAGGACGTGGTGGTCGTGGGCGGCGGCGACTCGGCGTTCGACTGGGCGCTCGCGCTGCACCCGATCGCGGCCAGCGTCACGCTGGTGCACCGCCGCGCGACGTTCCGGGCGCACCCGCCGACCGTGCGGCAGGTCCGCGAGCTGGGCGTGGAGATCATCACCGACGCCGAGGTGCTCGAGTTGCGCGGCGACCCGGACCTGGCCGAGGTGGAGCTGGGGCTCAAGGGCGGCGACCGCAAGGTGCTGCCGGCGCAGGCCGTGGTGGCGGCGCTGGGCTTCACCGCGGACCTGGGGCCGATCGAGTCGTGGGGCCTGGAGCTGGACCACCGGGCGGTGCTGGTGGACACCACCATGCGCACCGCCCGGGATCGGGTCTACGCGGCGGGCGACGTCGCCCAGTACCCCGGCAAGGTGAAGCTGATCGCCACCGGGTTCGGCGAGGCCGCCACCGCGGTCAACAACATCGCCGTGCTGCTCAACCCCGAGGCCCACTTGTTCCCCGGGCACTCCAGCAACGCGAGTTAAGCGACTACTTGGACCTGTTCCCCCGGGAACAGGTTGTCGTAGAACACCAACGACTCCTGCGGGCCCAGGCGCACGCAGCCGTGCGACTGCGTGTTCGTGTCGCCCTGGTGGAACGCGATGCCGTTCGTGGTGAAGTACACCGCGTTCGGCATCGGCCCGTTGTAGGGCACGCTCCAGTCGTCCTTCACCTTGCGCAGCACGGGATAGGTGCCGACGGGCGTCGCGTAGCCGGGCATCCCGTGGGACACCCGGACCGGCCCGTAGCTGGCGTTCCCGTTGTAGATCAGCCACGCCTCGTTGGTGGACAACCGCACGCACGCGCCGTTCTGCACGGAGCACGGCGTGCCGGTCGCAGCGGAGGCGGGAGCGGGAGTCGCGAGGCCGAGGGTCAAGGCCGCCGCGGCTAACGCCGTCGTGCCGAGCGTCTTCCTCATCGCTATCACTCCTCGGTGTCAGGATTACCCACCGAGGAGTGATCCGACACACCGCGTTACGCGGTCACCTGGACCTGGTCACCCACTCGGAGGGTGTGGAAGTACTTCGCCGCCGCTTCGCGTGACAGGTGGATGCAGCCGTGCGACGGATCCGTGAGGCTGCCCTCGTGGAACGCGATGCCGTTGCTCACGAAGTAGGTGGAGTACGGCATCTCGGCCATGCCGAAGTCGCGGCTGTAGTCCAGCTCGACCTTCCACAGCACCGAGTGGTAGCCGACGGGCGTCTCGTAGCCGGCCATCCCGGACGTCGTCGGCACCGGCCCGTAGCTGATCTTGCCGCCGCTGATCAGCCACGACTCGTTGGTCGACAGCCGCACGCACGCGCCCTCGGTGATGTCGCAGGGCGTGCCGGGCACGGTCACCGGCGGGGGCGGCGGCGCGGGCTGCGGGTCCGGCGTCGTCTCCGTGGTCTCGGTCGCAGGCGCGGGCGTGGAGGCCGGGGCGGGGGAGGACGGCTCCGACGTCCGTGAGGCGGAGGAAACCGACGAGGAAACCGACGAGGCCGCCGAAGACGGGGCCGCGGCCGGGCCCGAGGCCTCGGACGTCCCGCAAGCCGTTGCCAGGAATGCGATTGCCACCAGTGCTGCCTTGCGCATCGCGCAAACCCCCCAGAGATCGTGCTGTGTGCTGACCCTGGAGACGCCGTCCCGGAGGTTGTGGTTGCAGGCCGCCCGGTAACGAATTGGGAAGGGCCGCCCCACCCGGAGGAGGGACGGCCCTTCGAACGCGAGGACGAGCGGCCTAGACCGCGCCCGCGTACTGGCTGATCCACGAGCGGAACGCCGGCACGTCCATGTAGATCGACGGGCCGGTGGCGCAGGTGGAGCTGTTGTTGCCCGCGCGGCTGGTGGCGCCGACGAGCTGCCACACGCCGTTCACGGACTTGACCTGCGGGCCGCCCGAGTCGCCGTAGCAGGCGCCCGAGTTGCCGTTCGGGTTGTTCGTGCAGATCTCCACCGAGCCGTAGATGCCCAGGCAGCGGCTGTCCTCCACGATCGAGGTGTTCAGCTCCTGCAGGGTGATCGGCGCGCCGCAGCCGCCGCGCGGGGCGCACGTCTGGCCCCAGCCGATGATGCGGGTGGCCGTGCCGACCGGACCCGACGTCGACGCCACCGCGATCGGCGTCTGGCCCACCGAGGTGGACAGGCGCACCAGCGCGATGTCGTAGGACGAGTGGGTCACGACCTGGGCGCCGGACGCGACCGTGCCGCCGCTGGTGCGGTTGGTCGTGCCGATGCGCGCCCGGATGGAGGACGCCGACCGGCCTTGCACGCAGTGCTTGGCGGTGACGACCCAGTTGGCCTTGATCAGCGAGCCGCCGCAGAAGTGGCTGCCCGTGGTGCTCTGCAGGGAGACCATCCACGAGTAGGTCTGCGTGGCGTTGCCGCCGCCCACGATGAACGGGGTGACGCCGCCGTCGGTCGCCGGGGCCGCCGCCGCCCCGGCCGCCGAGGCGAGTGCCGCGCCGACCGCCACCGCGAAGGCGGTGAACAGGGTACGAACCTTCATCGCTTCCTCTCCGTCCCCGGCGCAGGGTGCTCGGGGACGGATCGGAAACTAGGGATGAACGCGGCGTGATCACTACAGCCGATCGGCCGGTAACGCTGGGTTCACAGTTGACAGCGCTGGGTCGCGAACGGCAGCGGTGGGTCGCGAACGGCAGCGGCGAACGCGCTAGGGGAGCGGCGGGAGGGCGTCCTCGCCGGTCGACGGGATGTCGAAGTCGACCGACGAGTACTCGCGCAGCTTGGTCAGCCGGTGGAAGCCGTCGATCATCCGCACCGTGCCGGACTTCGAGCGCATCACGATCGACTGGGTCGTGCAGCCGCCCGCCCGGTAGTGCACGCCGCGCACCAGGTCGCCGTCCGTCACGCCGGTGGCGCAGAAGAACACGTTGTCGCCGCGCACCAGGTCGTCGGTCAGCAGCACGCGGTCCAGGTCGTGGCCCGCGTCCAGCGCCTTCTGCCGCTCCTCGTCGTCCTTGGGCCACAGCTTGGCCTGGATCGCGCCGCCCATGCACTTCAGCGCCGCCGCCGCGATGATCCCCTCCGGCGTGCCGCCGATGCCGACCAGCAGGTCGATGCCGGTGTTCGGCCGGGCCGCCGAGATCGCGCCCGCCACGTCGCCGTCGGAGATGAAGTGGATCCGGGCGCCCGCCGCGCGCACGTCGGCGACCAGCGACTCGTGCCGCGGCCGGTCCAGGACGCACACCGTCACGTCGGAGGCGTCGCTGTGCTTGGCCCGCGCCACCCGGCGGATGTTCTCCGCGATCGGCGCGGTGATGTCGATGACGTCCGCCGCCTCCGGCCCGGTGGCGAGCTTCTCCATGTAGAACACGGCCGACGGGTCGAACATCGCGCCCCGCTCGGCCACCGCGAGCACCGCGAGGGCGTTCGGCATGCCCTTGGCCATCAACGTGGTGCCGTCGATCGGGTCGACCGCCACGTCGCACTCGGGGCCGTTGCCGTCGCCCACCTCCTCGCCGTTGAACAGCATGGGCGCCTCGTCCTTCTCGCCCTCGCCGATCACCACGACGCCGCGCATGGACACGGTGCCGATCAGCTTGCGCATGGCGTCCACCGCCGCGCCGTCGCCGCCGTTCTTGTCGCCGCGGCCAACCCAGCGCCCGGCGGCCATCGCGGCCGCCTCGGTCACCCGGACGAGCTCCAGCGCGAGGTTCCGATCGGGTGCTTCGCGACGACGCTCGGACGGGCTGCTGGCTGTGACCATGAGGTTCCTCCTGCGACTGCGATTACCGGCCGGTAGACCAATCCTCGCACGTCATCACGCCTCGGCCACGTCCTCCTCGGTCACACTGAGTGCTTGATCGATCCGTTCCCGGGCGCCCGCGAGCTGCCGCTCGCAGGTCTTCGCCAAGGCCTCGCCGCGTTCCCACAGCGCCAGCGACTCCTCCAGCGACAGGCCGCCCGCCTCCAGCCTGCGGACCACCTCCACCAACTCGTCCCTGGCCTGCTCGTAGCCCGGCTCGCTCACGTGGACAACTTCCCCAATCGGTTCTGGACGTGCACCACGACGGTCGCGACCGCCTGGTCGTACCCGATGAACGCCTCGGCGAACTCCGCGCCGTCGCCTTCGCGCACGGCGTCGTCGATGCGGTGCTCGGCGGCGGCGACGCGCTTGCGGTGCACCGAGCCGTGGCCCAGCCACCACCGCATCCCGGCGTAGCCGGAGGTCGCCTCGGACAGGTCGTGTAAGCGGTTGATCAACGTCTGCCTGCCCGACGTGCAGCCGGCCACCAGGGACAGCCAGCAGTCGGCGGCGGCCTGGTCGGCCGACACGGCGCGGCTGCGCACGGCGCTCGCGCCCTCGTCGTCGGCTTCGCCCGCGGCGGCCACCGTCAAGGGCAGGAACGTGGGCTCACGTGCGGGGTTCGGCACCACCGCCTCCTTCTTGGGCCGCATTGCCGTCTCCGCCGGCGTGCGCCTCGGCGCCGTCCCCGTCGGAGGTGACGACCGCGTGCACCGCGCCGTCGGCCACGCGCACCCTCAGCCGGGTGCCCGCGGGAGCTTGGGAGGTCGAGCGGAGCACACCGTCGACCCCGTCCGGGGTGACGAGCTGGACCACCGCGTACCCCCGCGCCAGCGTGGCGGCAGGCCCGAGGGTCGTCAAGCGCGCCGTGGTGGCGACCAGCCCGGCCGTCTCCGAGTCGAGCCGGTTCCGCACCGCGCGCCGGGCGCGTTCCCGCAGCCGGTCGACGTCCTCCGCGCGCCGGTCCAGCGGACCGTGCGGGTCCGAGAGCGCGGGACGGGTGCGCAGCGCCGCGAGCAGCTTCCGCTCCCGGTCCACCCAGCCGTGCAGGGCGCGCCTGCTGCGGTCGCGCAGCTGGCGGATCCGCTCGCCCTCCTCCGCGACGTCCGGCACCACCCGCTTGCCCGCGTCGGTCGGCGTGGAGCACCGCAGGTCCGCCACGTGGTCCACCAGCGGTGTGTCCGGCTCGTGCCCGATCGCGGACAGCACCGGCGTGCGGCACTGCGCCACCGCCCGGCACAGCGCCTCGTCCGAGAACGGCAGCAGGTCCTCCACGCTGCCGCCGCCGCGGGCCAGCACGATGACGTCCA
This sequence comes from Actinosynnema sp. NPDC037264, assembly GCF_055603705.1. Classification (NCBI taxonomy): domain Bacteria; kingdom Bacillati; phylum Actinomycetota; class Actinomycetes; order Pseudonocardiales; family Pseudonocardiaceae; genus Actinosynnema; species Actinosynnema sp. NPDC037264. The sequence goes on from NZ_JBVJVK010000005.1 coordinate 70,605, forward strand.
CTTCGGCGTCGCGGTCCAGAGTCGACAGTGCGGTGAGGATCTGCGGCACCGCCAAGGCCCCTTGCACCGCAACGTTGACCACCCGGAACCGGGCGCCCGGCCAGCGGGCCTGCGCGTTGGTCAGCACGTCCCGCTCGGCGGCCGACGCGCGCCCCGTGACGAGGCCGATCTTGTTCGGCAGGAACGGCGGCTTGCGCTTGCGACGCGGGTCGAAGAGGCCCTCGGCGTTGAGCAGCTTGCGCAGGCGTTCGATCCGGGCCAGCAGCTCGCCGATGCCGACCTGCCGGATCTCGTCCACGCGCAGGCTCAGCGTGCCGCGGTTGGGGAAGAAGTTGGGCTTGCCGTGCACCACCACCCGGCTGCCCTCGGACAGCTGCAGCTCGCGCACCATGCCGACGGGCGCGGTCAGCTGCATCGACATGTCCACGGACGGGTCGCGGAGGGTGAGGAACGCCGTCGCCGTGCCCGGACGCGCGCTCAGCTGCGTGACCTGGCCCTCCACCCACACGTCGCCGAGCCGGTTGATCCAGTCGAAGATCTTGCGCGCGACCGTGCGCACCGGCCACGGGTTCTCCGGGCTCGACCTGTCGACCTGGGGTTTCTCGGTGCTCGTCCGCTCGGGGTTCACTGGTTCTTGAGGTTCGCGATGCGGCGGGTGAGCATGCCGGTGAACTCGGGGCGGGCGGCGTGCGTGCGCTCGTGCGCCAGCAGCTCCTCGAGGTCCTCCGCGGTCAGGGTGCGCAGACGTGCCCTGAGCTGCGCCAACGACAGCTCGTCGTAGTTCGGCAGCACGGCGGGCGGCTCGGCGGCCAGGGCCTGCTCCTCCACCGCCCACGGGTCGTCGGCGTCGAGGTCGGTCTCGTCGCCGGTGGTCGGCGCGGCGATGCCCTCGTCCTCGTCGAACGTCGCCCACTCGGGCTCCTGCTCCACCGGCCGCAGCACGGACAGCACGTCGTCGCCCTTGATTGCGAGTTCCGTCACCCGCTGCTGGAGCCGCATGGACAGCTGCAGGGCCTCACTGACCACGGTGACCGGGAGGCCCGCGAGTTGCCCCGGGAGCTTCCGGGCCTGCTCGACGGCGGTGACCGCCAGTCCCGCGGCGAGGCGGACGGTCAGGGGCAGTGGCTTCATGCCCTACAGCCTGCCGCAGTCGGCCGTCGGATGCCTACATCCGGCACGCCGTACCCTGGTCGTCATGGACAAGCGAGTGCTCCTGGCCAAGCCGCGTGGCTACTGCGCCGGGGTGGACCGTGCCGTCGTGACCGTGGAGAAGGCGCTCGAGCAGTACGGCGCGCCGGTCTACGTGCGCAAGGAGATCGTCCACAACAAGCACGTCGTGGAGACGCTGTCCCGGCGTGGCGCGATCTTCGTCGACGAGACCGACGAGGTGCCCGAGGGCGCGCTCGTGGTGTTCTCGGCGCACGGCGTGTCGCCCGCCGTGCACGAGGAGGCCGCCTCGCGGCAGCTGCGCACGATCGACGCCACCTGCCCGCTGGTGACGAAGGTCCACAACGAGGCGAAGCGGTTCGCCCGCGAGGACTACGACATCCTGCTCATCGGCCACGAGGGGCACGAGGAGGTCGAGGGCACGTACGGCGAGGCGCCCTCGCACATCCAGCTCGTCGACACCGCCGAGGACGTCGACAAGGTCGTCGTGCGCGATCCGTCCAAGGTGGTGTGGCTCTCGCAGACCACGCTCTCGGTGGACGAGACGATGGTGCGGGTGCGGCAGTTGCAGGAGCGGTTCCCGGACCTGCAGGAGCCGCCGTCGGACGACATCTGCTACGCGACGTCCAACCGGCAGACCGCGGTGAAGACGATGGCGCCGGAGTGCGACCTGGTGCTGGTGGTCGGGTCGAAGAACTCGTCCAACTCGGTGCGGCTGGTCGAGGTGGCGCTGCAGGCGGGCGCGCGGGCGTCGTACCTGATCGACTACGCGCGCGAGGTCGACCCGGCGTGGCTGGAGGGCGTGACGACGGTCGGCGTGACGTCCGGCGCGTCGGTGCCGGACATCCTGGTGATGGAGCTGCTGGAGTACCTGGCGACCCAGGGCTACGGCGACGTCGAGGAGATCACCACGGCGAACGAGAAGATCGCCTTCGCCCTGCCGCGCGAACTGCGCAAGGACATGGTCCGCTAGGACGTGCCGGTGGCACCGGGACGTCCGGCTCCAGGGACGTCCCGGTGATCCGTGGGTCCAGGCGTTGCCGACGTCGCGGCCGGTGCGGTTCGGTGAGGCCGTGGGAGCACGAAGTCCGCGTTGCGGTGCCGCTGCGGTGCGGCCGGTCGGGTTCGGCCAGGTCGGCGATCGGGGGGTGCGCTCGGGTCGGTGGCGGTGAAGCCCCGGCCGAGGGGAGCCCTTTCTCATCCTGCCGGCGGGGTCTGACAATTCTGGCTCCCCGAAGCACTGAGCTGCGCTGACGGCGTAAGCGGTTGGCGCGGGGGTGAAGTTCGCGTTTCCTGGAACGATGAGCAGCGTGCTGATCGGGGTGGAGAACGTCGCCACCCCCAAGTGGGCCCGTCGTCGTGGTGGGACGTCGGTGAGCTTGGGCAAGGCCCTCAAGAGCCTGCCGTCGGCGGTGGCGATGGTGGTTCGGCTCGCCTGGCGCACGTCGCCCCGGCTCACGGTGGCGGCGGGCGTGGTGCACGTGCTGTCCGGTTGCGTGACCGCGTTCGGGCTGCTCGCCACGGCCGACGTGTTCTCCGCGCTGCTGCGTGACGGCCCGACGCCGGAGCGCGTGACGCAGGCGCTGCCCGCGTTGGCGGTGGTGGTCGGGTCGTTCGTGCTCCGCGCGTTGCTCGACACGGCGGTCGCGGCGGTGCAGAGTTCGCTCCGGCCTAGGGTCACGCGTGAGGCGAACGACGAGGTCACCGCCATCCTGGTCCGCGCCCAGCTCCTCGCCTTCGAGGACGCCGACTTCCGCGAGCTGGCCCGCCAGGGCGGCCGGCGTGGCGTCCGCTCGCTGGAGAGCAGCCTGCGGTACCTGGCGGACCTGCTCTCCGGCGGCATCTCGCTGACCGCGGCCGTGGTCACGGTCGGGTTCCTCAACCCGTGGCTGGCGCCGGCGCTGCTGCTGGCCGCGTTCGCGAACGCCTGGGCGTCGGCGCGGGCGTCCAAGCTGCGCTACGAGCACTTCCTCGACTCGGTGACCCGCAACACGCGCAAGGGCGTGGTGGAGGAGGTCGCCACCGACCGCGACTTCGCGCTGGAACGGCACGCGCTGACGTTGCAGGAACGCCTGCTCGGCGAGCACCGGCGCATCGCGGAGAGCCTCATGGCCGACGAGATCCGGATGGCGCACCGCACGAACATGGTGCGGTTGACCGGACGCGCGCTGGCCGGCGTCGGCACCGCGATCGCCTACGTCGTGCTGGGCTTCCTGCTGCACACCGGCGGCATGGAGCTGGCGCTGGCGGGCACGGCGGTGCTGGCCATGCGCACCGGCTTCTCGTCGCTGGCGTCGACGACCCGGGCGGTCAACTCGCTCTACGAGGACTCGTTCTACATCGACTTCTACCGCAAGCTGCTGGTCGAAGGCGCGGAACGGGCCCAGGGCAGCTCGCCGGTGAAGGCGCCGGAGGACCCGGAGGAGATCACGCTGACGGACGTCTCGTTCACCTACCCGGGCGCGCCGAAGCCCGCGTTGCGGGAGGTGAACCTGACCGTGGCGCGCGGCGAGGTCATCGCGCTGGTGGGGGAGAACGGGTCGGGCAAGACGACCCTCGGCAAGGTGCTGACCGGCCTGTACCCGGCGTCGTCGGGCACGGTCGCGTGGGACGGCGTCGACCTGGCCGAGGCGGACCCGCACTCGGTGCACTCGTCCATCGCGGTGATCGCGCAGGACCCGGCGCAGTGGCCGATGACCGCCCGGCACAACGTGACGGTCGGGCGGCTGGAGCGCGAGGACGACGAGGCGTGGCAGGAGGCGGTGGCGAAGTCGGGCGCGGACGAGGTCCTGGCGAGCCTGCCCGCGGGGCCGGACACCGTGCTGTCGCGGCAGTTCAACGACGGGCAGGACCTGTCCGGCGGGCAGTGGCAGCGGATGGGCATCGCGCGCGGCATGTACCGGGACGCGGCGGTGCTCGTGGCCGACGAGCCGACGGCCGCGCTGGACGCCAAGGCGGAGGCGAGGGTGTTCGAGGGCCTGCGCGAGGCGACCGCGCGGCGCACCACGATCCTGGTGACGCACCGGCTGGCGAACATCCGCAACGCCGACCGGATCGTCGTGCTCGACCAGGGCCGGGTCGTCGAGCAGGGCACGCACGAGCAGCTGATGGCGTTGCGGGGGCACTACTTCGAGCTGTTCGAGCTGCAGGCCTCCGCGTACCGGGGCGGGCTGCTCGCGTCCTAGCCGGGGGTGCGCGGCGGTCGTGACCGGGCGGCGGGTGGAGGGTGCCGCCCGGCGCCCGCCGCCCGGTCAGCTCGTGGCCGTGGCCCTCCCCCCAGCGAAGGTCACGGCCGGCGAACCGCGCGGTCGAGCCTGGCGCACGCCGGTACAGCGGCGGTACAGCGACGGTCTACGACCGGGGTCCGGTGTGCGCTACCTTCGGTGCCGCCTCGGCCGTGGGGAGCCGGGGCGCAGGGAGTGTGCCGAGTGCTGTTCCGGGTCCTGGGCGCGGTCGACGTCGTGCGGTCCGACGGTGTGCGGGTGCCCGTCGACGCCCGGAAACCGCGGGTGCTGCTGGCCACGCTCCTGCTGCACGCGGACGAGTGGGTGAGCGTCGAGCGGCTGGTCGAGGCCCTCTGGCCGGAGGGCGCGCCCGCGTCGGCGGAGAAGAACACCAAGACCTACGTCTGGCAGCTGCGCCGGCTGCTCGCCGGCGAGTGGATCGACGGCGGTCGGGCCGGCTACCGGGTCCGGGTGGCGGAGGGCGGACTCGACGCGCACCGGTTCGAGGACCTGGTCCGCGCGGGACGGCGGCACGGTGACGCGGGCTCGCACCGGCAGGCCGTGGCGGCGTTCGCCGAGGCGTTGGAGCTGTGGCGCGGCGACCCGTTCCGCGACCTGGCCGGCCCCGACGCGGACGCCGTCAAGGCCCGGCTGGTCGAGCGCAGGCTGACGGCGCTGGAAGGGCACGCGGCGGCGTTGTCGGCGCTGGGGTCGCACGAGGAGGCGGCGGTCGCGCTGACCGGGTTGGTCGCGCGGCACCCGTTCCGGGAACGGTTGCGCGGCGCGCTGATGACCGCGCTGTACCGGGCGGGCCGCCAGGCGGAGGCGCTGGACGTCTACGACGAGGGCCGCGCGCTGCTCGACCGGGAACTGGGCCTGCGGCCGGGCGAGGAGCTGCGCCGGCTGCACCTCGACATCCTCAACCAGGACCCGAACCTGGCGGTCGGGCGGGAGGCGGCCCCGGCCGGGGTGTGCCCCGCGCAGGTGCCGGCCGCCGTCGCCGGGTTCACCGGACGTGCCGAGCACGTGGAGCGGCTCGACGGCCTGCTGGTGCGCGCCGACGACCGGCAGCCGCCGCCGATCGCGGTCGTCACCGGCACCGGCGGGGTCGGCAAGACCTCCTTGGCGCTGCACTGGGCGCAGCGTGTGCGCGACCGGTTCCCCGACGGGCAGCTCTACGTCAACCTCCGCGGCTACGACCCGGACCTGCCGGTCGGCCCGGGTGACGCCCTGTCCGGCTTCCTGCGCGCGCTGGGCGTCGACTCCCGGGACATCCCGCAGGACCTGGCCGAGCGGTCCGCGGCCTTCCGGTCCCGGCTGGCGGGCAGGCGGGTGCTCGTGGTGCTCGACAACGCCCGCACGGCCGCCCAGGTCCGGCCGCTGCTGCCCGGGTCGCCGGGCTGCGCGGTGCTGGTGACCAGCCGCGACTCGATGCGCGGGCTGATCGCCAAGGACGGCGCGACCCGCCTGCGGCTCGACCTCCTGCCCGCCGACGAGGCGGGCGACCTGCTGCGCGCGTTGATCGGCGACCGCGCGTCGGCGGACCCGCGCGCGGTGGACGTCCTGGTGGAGCTGTGCGCGAGGTTGCCGCTGGCGCTGCGCCTGGCCGCCGAACTGGCCACCGGCCGCCCCGCGGCCTCGCTGGCCGACCTCGCCGGCGAGCTGACCCGCGAACAGGACCGGCTGGACCGGCTGGACGACGACGCCGACCCCCACGCGGCGCTGCGGTCGGCGTTCTCGTGGTCCTACCGGCACCTCCCGCCCGCGGTCGCGCGGGTGTTCCGGCTGCTGGGCGCGCACCCGTGCCGGGAACTCGGCGTCGCCGCGATCGCCGCGCTGACCGGCTCGGACGACGCGGCGGCCCGGCGGCACGTCGACGCCCTGGTCCAGTCGCACCTCGTGGAGCGCACGGCCGACGGCCGGTTCCAGATGCACGACCTGCTGCGCACCTACGCCCGCGGCCTCGCCGCCGAGGTGGACGGCGACGACGGGCGGGACGCGGCCGTGCGGGCCCTGGCGGAGCACTACGTGCGCGTGGCGGCGGTCGCGATGGGGCTGTTCGACCCCGCCGACCACGCCGGGCGGCCGTCCGCGCCGGCGCCGCCCTGCCTGCGCACCCGGGCCGACGCGGTGGGGTGGCTGGAGGCCGAGCGGGCGAACCTCCTCGCGGTCGCCGAGCACGCGGCCCGGCACGGCGACGCCGAGCACGCCGAGGCGCTGACCGCCACCCTGTGGCCCTACTTCCACGTCCGCGGCCACCACGACGAGTCCCTCGCCCTGCACACGCACGCCCTCGTGGCCGGCCGCAGGCGCGCGGACCGGGCCGCCGAGGGCGCCGCGCTCACCGGCTTCGGCGTGGCGTGCGAGCGGCTGGGTCGTTACGAGGAGGCGTTGCGCCACCACGAGCAGGCGGTCGCGGTCGGGCGGGAGACCGGTGACGTGAGCTTCACCGGTCGCGTGCTGAAGCACCTGGGTGTCGTGCTGCGCCGCCTCGGTCGGCACGAGGAGGCGGAGCGGACCTTCCAGGAGGCGCTGTCCATCGCCAGGGCCATCGGCAACCGGCGCGGCGAGGCGGCCGTGCTGTGCAGCCTGGCGCTGGTGCACGAGGCGTCGGGGCGGCACGAGGAGGCGTTGCGGCACATGGACCGGGCGGTGGCGGCCGTGCCGGACGTCGACAACGACCACGCGCTGGTGGGCCACCTGCAGGCGAACCTGGGGCTGGTCCACCTCCGGCTCGGCCGGTGGGAGATCGCCGCGAAGCACCTGGCCGAGGCGCTCGCGGGCGCACGCGCGACCGGCAACCGGGACCTGGAGGCCGAGGTGCTCGACACCCTGGGCGAGCTGGCGACCGCCGGCGGCGACCCCGGGCGCGCCGTCGAGCACCACCACGAGGCGTTGGCGCTGACCCGCCGCACGGGCGACCGGCACGAGGAGGCACGCGCCCACGACGGCCTCGCCCGCGCCTACGCGGCCTGGGACCGGCCGGACGACGCCCGCCGGCACCGGCTGCTCGCGACGCGCCGTGCGCCCGGCGCACGTCCGGTCGACGGCTCCCAGGTGAAAGTCGATCGTCGGGGTTAAGGGCGAACGCCGGCTCCCTTCCCCGGCGTGCGGGAAAGGGAGCGGTTCTCACGGGCGATGTTCAGCCGTGCTCAGTACCACGCTTTGTGGTAGACGTGGTTGTTCGTGCCCTCGACGAAGACGTCGATGCGGTTCGGCCCCCACGAGACGGCCGCCGGGTTGTGCAGGAAAACACCGCCGAGGTTTTCCCAGCCCGACCACGACGACCCGTTCCACCACTTGTGCCAGAGCTGGTTGTCGGTGCCCTTGGCGAACACGTCGAGCCGGTTGGCCGACCACGACGACACCGCCGGGCCCGCGGTGATCACGCCGCCGAGGTCTTCCCAGCCGGACCAGGACGAGCCGTTCCACCACTTGTGCCACAGGTGGTTGTTCAGGCCCTCGACGAAGACGTCGATGCGGTTCGCGCCCCACGACACCGCTGCCGGGTTGTCGATGAACACGCCGCCGAGGCTCTCCCAGCCCGACCACGACGACCCGTTCCACCACTTGTGCCACAACGCGCCGTCCGAACCCCTGACGAACACGTCCAGCCGGTTGGCCGACCACGACGACACGGCCGGACCTGCGGTGATGATGCCGCCGAGGTCCTCCCAGCCGGACCAGGACGAGCCGTTCCACCACTTGTGCCACAGGTGGTTGTCCGTGCCGCGGCCGAACAGGTCGATGCGGTTGGGGCCCCACGAGACGGCCGCCGGGTTGTCGATGATGTTGCCGCCGAGGCTTTCCCAGCCCGACCACGACGACCCGTTCCACCACCGGTGCCAGACGGCCGAGTCGGTGCCGCGGGCGAACACGTCGAGCCGGTTCTCCGACCACGACGACACGGCCGGGCCCGCGGTGACCACGCCGCCGAGGTCGGTCCAGCCCGACCACTGTCTGTCCGCCGCCGCTTCGGGTTCCGCGGCGGCCGCGGTGGCACTCGTCGAGAACAGCGCCAAGAGCACGACGAACAACATCCTGGTGAATGAGATATTCATCGGAAGATCTCCTCAGAGTTCGATGTTTAAAACTCCGAACAGGAGGGAATCTAGCACGGGGCAGTGGTTTCCCAATGGTTGAAAAACCGTTGGTCCACCACGGTTCGAGATCTCCGCATAAATTGTGCTTCACTCAGCCGAGTGGTCACTCGACGTCAATTTCCCGAAGCACGTAATACTGCCGGGCGACCCTCGATCGTGAATCAGGCCGTGAGTTCCAGCGAGGAGCCCTCGCGGGCCTTGCGGACTCGCAACCGGGTCGGGATGCGCTGCCGCAGCTCCTCCACGTGGGAGACGAGGCCGACGACCCGGCCGCCGGCGCGCAGCTCGTCCAGCGTGGTCATCACCAGCTCCAGGGTCTCGGCGTCGAGCGTGCCGAAGCCCTCGTCGATGAACAGCGTGTCCAGCACGGCGCCCGCCGCGACCACGTCGGCCAGGCCCAGGGCCAGCGACAGGGACGCCAGGAACGACTCGCCACCGGACAGCGTCTTCGCCGGTCGCTGCTGCCCCGAGTAGTCGTCCATGACGTCGAGGCCCAGCCCACCCCGGGTGCCGCGCGGACCGGCCTCGATCGAGTGCACGAACCGGTAGCGGCCCTGGCTCATCCGCTCCAGCCGGGCGCTGGCCGCCACCGCGACCTCCTCCAGCCGGGCGGCCAGCACGTACGTGCGCAGGGTCATGCTCTTGGTGTTCTGCCCGGACCCGTTGATCACGTCGGTCAACGCGTCCAGCTCGGCGAACTCGGCCTCCACGGGCTCCAGTCGCAACCACGCGTCCCGGAGCCGCTCGGCCAGGTCGGCGGCGCGCGCGGCCCTCGTGCGGGCGTTCGTCAACGCCGTCGCGGCCTCGGTCGCGGCGTCGCTCGCCACCCGGAACCGCTCCTCCGCGCCCGCCACGTCGACCTCGTCGTCCGGGTCGGTGTCGGGCAGCTCGGCCAACGTGCTCTCGGCCGCGGTCCGGGTCTTCTCGACGTCGCGGATCCGGGTCTCCAGCTCGGCGACGGCGGTGGCCGGGCGTGCCGCGGCCAGGGCGTCGGCCACGTCGGCGAACCCGGCGAGCGAGGCCAGCCGCGCCACCTCCAGCCGCTGGTCGGCCAGGCGCTCCTCGTGCTCGGCCACGGCGGCGCGACGCGCGGCCAGCTCGGTGAGCGCGTCGGCCAGGTCGCCGAGGTGCGCCCGGCGCGTGCCGACGTCCGGGAAGTCGCCGCGGGCCTCCTCCAGCCGCGCGCCACGCTCCTCGACGGCCTCCACCAGCTGCGCCCGCTGCGCGCCCGCCTCGGCCAGTTCCCGTTCCAGCGCGCCACGCTGGTCGAGCGCGCGCTGCACCTTGGTCTCCAGCTCGGCCAGCTCGGCCTGCCTGCTCTCCCACTGCTCGGCGCACGCCACCACGGACCGGTGCTCGCGCTCCAGCTCGGCCGGCGGCCGGTCGCCCAGCTGCTCGCGCAGCAACGCCAGCCGTTCGCCCAGCCGGTGCGCCTCCTGCTCGGCCCGCTGCCGCCGGTCCAGGGCGCGCTGGTCCTCGTCGGCGGCGCCGTCCTCGTCCAGGGCCGTCACCGCGGCCGGCATCGGCTGCGCCGGCGACGGGTGCTCGGCCGACCCGCACACCGGGCACTCGTGGCCCGCGCGCAGCCGGCCGGCCAGCTCGACCGCCATCCCGTCCAGCCGTTCCCGGCGGATCCGGAGCAGCTTCTCGCGGGCCTTCTGCTGCGCGTCCACCGCGTCCCGCCGCGCCTCGTCCGCCTCCCGGAACGCCCGCTCCACGCGCGGCAGCTCGGCCGCGGCGGCGGCCAGCCCCGACACCTGCGGCAGCCGGGCCGCGGCCTCCGCCGCCTCCTCGACCGCGCCCCGCGCGGCGGCCAGCCGGTGCGGCACCTCGTCCAGCTGGGTGACCAGGGCGGCCAGCCGCTGGGACGTGGTGGCGACGTCGCGGTCCAGCTGTGCGATCCGCCGCTGGTCGACGCGCTGCCGCTCGGCTTCGGCGGCCAGGCTCGTGAGCCCGCCCGCCTCCTCGCGCAGGCGTTCGGCGTCGCCGCGCAGGTCGGAGCCCTCGTAGCCGAGGGCGGACACGGCCGCGGCCGCCGCCCGCTCCTGGGCGACGGCGGCGTCGAGCTCGCGCGCCAGCTTCACCGCGCGGTCCTGCGCGGGCGCCACGACCGCCGCCTGCCGGGCCGCGTCGCGTTCGGCGACCCACGCCCGCAGGCTCGGCTCCACCTCGGCGAACCGGTCGAGGTGGCGGCGCGCGTCGCGCACCCGGCGGACCCGCTCGTGCCGCGCCCGCGCCTCCTGCCACTCCCGCTCGGCCGCGGCGCGCCGCCCGGAGGCCTCGGCCGAGAGCCGCTCGGCGTCGCGCTCGTCCTCGTCCAGCCGCTTGAGCAGGGAGCTGAGCCACTCCTGGTCGCCGCCGCCCTCGGGCAGCTCCTCCAGCGCGACCTCGGCGACCTTCAGCGTCAGGTCGCGGTGCTCCTGGCCGAGCTGCGCGACCTCGCGCCTGCGTTCGGCGCGGCGTTCCCGGAACCACTTCTCCACGTCCAGGAACCGCTCCGTGCCGAACAGCTTCTCCAGCAGCTTCTCCCGCTCGGCCGTCTCCGCGCGCAGGAACCGGGCGAACTCGCCCTGCGGCAGCAGCACCACCTGGAAGAACTGCTCGGCCGTCATCCCGAGCAGGCCCTCGACCTCGCGGGCCACGTCGTCGATGCGGCTGTGCCCCTCGCCGGTCCACCCGCTGACCCACGTCAGCGACACCTGCGCCTGCTGCCGGGTCGCGCCGTCGCCGCGCTTCTTCGGCCGCTCGTACTCGGGGCTGCGCTTGATCCGGAACCGCCTGCCGCGCACGGTCAGCTCCAGCTCCACGTACGTGGGGGTGTCGCGGTCGGCATAGTCGCAGCGCAGCCGCTTCACGTCGCCGCGCGCGCCGGGGACCTTGCCGAACAGCGCGAACGCCACCGCGTCGAGCAGCGTCGTCTTGCCCGCGCCCGTGTCGCCGTGCAGGAGGAACAGGCCGTCCGCGCCGAGCAGGTCGAAGTCGACCTCCTCGAGCCGCGCGTACGGGCCGAACCCGCTGACCGCCAACCGGTGCAGCTTCACGACTCGTCCTCCCGGGCAGCCGCGGCGAACGCCTCGCGCAGCAGGTCCAGCTCGCGCGGGCCGGGCTGGTCGCCGCGCACGTCCTCGACGAAGCAGCAGGCGATCTCCTCGTCGCCGCGGCCGCGCACCCGTTCGGCGAACCGCAGCTCGCCGGTCCGCCCGCCCTCCGGCCGCCACTCCACGTGCACCGCGTGCGGGAACCGCTTCTGCAAGCGGCGCAACGCGTCCAGCGGGCGCACCCGGTCGGTCAGCGTGACCGAGAGGAAGTGGTCCTCGACCGGCTCGTGGTCCGGGTCGAGCAGCAGGTCGTCGAGCGAGCCGCTCACCGCCGACAGCGCGCGGGGCACCGGCAGCGACCTCCGCTGCACCCCGGCCAGTCCGCCCGCGCCCAGCTCGACCAGCCACACCGACTTGTGGTGCCGCGCCTCGGAGAACGAGTACGCCACCGGGCTGCCCGAGTACCGCAGGTGCTCGGCCAACGTCTGCTGGCCGTGCAGGTGGCCCAGCGCCACGTAGTCGACCCCGGCGAACACCGCGCCCGACACGTCCTGCACGCCGCCCACCGCGATCGTGCGCTCCGACTCGCACGGCTCGCCGCCGGTCACGAACGCGTGCGCCATCACCACCGACCGGGTGCCCGGTCGGGCCGCGAGGTCCAGCTTGATCCGCCGCATCGCCTCGGTGAGCACGCCGCCGTGGCCCTTGGCCTCCACGCCGAGCGTGTGCCGCGCCGTCTCCGGTTCCAGGAACGGGATCCCGTAGACCGCCACCGGACCGTGCTCGTCGGCGAACAGCACCGGGTCGTGCAGCTCGGCCACCCGCGTGCGCAGGTGCAGGCCGCCCGCCTCGGCGAACGCGCCGAGGAAGCCCAGCCGGGCCGCCGAGTCGTGGTTGCCCGGCGTGATCACGATCTTCGCGCCCGCCTCGCGGAGTCGCTTGAGCACCCGGGAGCACACCGCGACGGCTTCCGCGTTCGGCACGGCCCGGTCGAACAGGTCCCCCGCCACGACGACCGCGTCGACCCGTTCGTCCGACACCGTGTCGGCGAGGCCGCTGAGCACCGCTTCCTGCTCTTGCAGCAGGTCACGGCCGTGGAAGGTGCGCCCCACGTGCCAGTCGGACGTGTGCAGGATCAACACGTCGGCCACGCTAGGGCCGGCGGGCCCTCTGATCGTCCAACCCGCTCGGCGTGTCGCTCGAACGTGTGGTCGGACACCTGTGCGCGATGATCGGGGGATGACGGCGGTCCTCAGCACGGCGGCGGTGGTCGTGGCGCTCCTGCTCGCGGGTGCGTTGGTGTTCCTGTGGCGGCTCTACCAGGACAGCGTGCGGCGCACCGACGCCGCGCTGGCCGCGGTGCGGGCCGAACGGGAACGCGGCGACGCGCAGTGGGCGGCGTTGCAGCGCTACGAGGTGGCGTTCTCCTCGGTCAGCGGACGCGGCGAGCTCGGCGAGAAGGTGCTGGTGGAGACGGCGCGGGTGCTCGGCCTGCGCGAGGGGATCCACTTCGACCTGCAGGTGGACGTGGCGGGCGGCGGTTCGGTGCGGCCGGACCTGGTGCTCAACGTCGGCGGCGGTCGGCGGGTGCCGGTGGACGCGAAGATGAGCATGGCCACGTGGGCGGAGGCGGTGGAGACCGACGACGCGACCGAGCGCGTCGACGCGCTGCGCGTGCACGTGCGCAACATCCGGGCGCGGGCCGCGGAGCTGGCGGGCAAGGGCTACCAGCGGTGGGCCGACGCCATCTACGGCACGATCATGTTCGTGCCGAACGACGGCGCGGTGGTCGCGGCCCTGGACACGGACCCCGAGCTGCTGCGGTGGCTGCTCGACCGGCGGGTGTTCCTGTGCGGGCCGACCGGGTTCGCGGTGATCGCGTCGGCGGCGATGTTCGCGGTGACCGACCGCGCGCTGGCCGACGACGTCGAGCAGGTCAGGGCGGCGGCGTCGCGGGCGCACCGGGCGGCCGACGGCGCCATCGACGCGGTGAACCTGTCGAGCACGCACCTGCAGCGGTTCCTGTCGGCGCGGCGGCGCGAGCTGGACGCGTTGGAGGGTTTCCGGGCGGCCGTCGAGCCGTTGAGCAACGCGTCGTCCGACGTCACACCCCTGCCGCTGGTGCGGCGGACGGACGAGGCGGGCCTCGGTGCACCCTTGGACGCCCGGGAGGCGTAATAGAGTGTGTCGGGACTGAGCCGAACGAGGAGTGTGCGTGACCGCTGCAATGCGTGACGACTCGCGCAGCGAGCCGGAGGACGACGAGTACACCGCCGTCCGCTGGAACGACCGCGCCATGTTCGGCAGCTTCCGGGGTCTGCCCTGGTGGGCCGCGGTGCTCATCGCGTTCGTGGTGGCCATCGTCGGCACGTTCGTCGACGTCAACTCGGCCGCGCACACCGTGGGCTGGGTGTTCGCCGTCACGTTCTTCGTGGGCTGCGTCGGCGCGGTGGTGTTCGTCGAGCGGCGCTCGATGTTCGGCCCGGTCGTCCAGCCGCCGCTGGTGCTGGCGATCGTGGTGCCGGTCCTGGTGATGCTGACGCAGGGCATGCCCGGTGGCGGGCTGGCGGCGGTCGGCCTGGCGCTGGGCAAGCCGTTGATCGACGGTTTCCCGGCGATGGCGATCACGACGGCGTGCACGGTGATCATCGGCATCGTCCGCGTGACGACGCAGAAGGACCCGAACCGGCCGACCAAGGACGAGAAGCGGGAGGCGAAGCGGAAGCCGGACAAGCCCCGCCGCGCCGACCGCCAGGACCGCCCCGACCGCCCGGCCCGCGCCGAGAAGCCGGAGCCGGAGGACCGCCCGAAGAAGCGCCCCCGCGCCGACCGCGGCGAAGCGCCCGCGGACCGCCGCCGCCCGGCCACCGACGAGGACCGCCCCCAGCGCCCCCGCCCGCCGGCCGGCTCCCCGGACCGCCCCCGGCGCCCGGCCCCGCCGCGTGACGGCGCCCGGCCGCCTCGCCGTCCCCGCCCCCCGCGCGACGAGGCCTGACGGGCGTCACCGACCGGGCGCGACCGGCCACTTCCAGGCGAGGCGGACGATGACGGCGACCAGCGCCACCTCCACGGCGCTGCCGACGAGGTAGTAGACCCACGTCTCGCCGACGCACGACGCGATCAGGGTGATCGCGTAGAGCACGCCGACGACGATGGTGACGATCCGGTTGACCCGTGCCTCGAGCACGAGCGACAGGACCACCATCAGGATCGGCGGCAGGAGGTAGATCAAGGTCGAGACCAGGAACACCTGGTCGACCGCGAACGGCGTGCCCGCCACCTCGCCGTCGAGCGCGGCGTCGAGGACGTCGGCGCGGTAGAACCCGAAGATGTCGACGTAGGCGAACGTGAACAGCACCGCCGTCCACAGCGCGCCGAGCACGAGCTTCACGTCGACCGGGGTGTCCCGGTACTGCTTCCCAGGTGTCGTCCGCACGGCCATCCGCTCCTCCTGTGGGGGCTCCGGAGGTCCAGCGTGATCGTGCCGGGCGCGGACCACATCGGGCTCTCGGCCGACGTCCTCCCGGCCGGTCGGCCAATGCCCGAGCGGTACTTCCGGTCAGGACTCGTGGGCGAGCAGCCAGCGCTTCACGTCCGCGCCCCAGCGGAAGTTGCCGATCGCGCCGCCGGTGCGGATCACCCGGTGGCACGGCACGAACAGGGTGGCCGCGTTGCGGGCGCACGCGGTCGCGGCGGCGCGCACCGCGGACGGCCTGCCCGCGAGCAGGGCGTAGTCGGCGTAGCTGACCGGCTTGCCCGCCGCGACGGTTCGCAGCGCCTCCCACGCCTGCTGCATGAACTCGCCCCCGCGCTGCCGGACCGGGACGTCGGCGATCGCGTCCAGGTCGCCCGCGTGGTAGGCGCGCACGGCCCTGGTCACCGCGCCCAGGTCGCGGCGGTGCGCGAGGGTCGTCGGGCGCAGTGACGGCGAGACCTGGGGCAGCAGCTCGTCCACGTCCGCGGTCCACCCGCTGGCCAGGACGGCGCCGTCCATGGCGACGACGGTGGTGAAAGGGCTGATCGGGGTGTCGACGGTCGACACGTGGCCGGTGCTCACGCGGTCCTCCTCAAGTGCATCGCGGCGTACGAGCGCCACGGGCGCCACGCGATGTTGTCGCTGGTCAAAGGGATGTCAGGGGCGCCGAGCACGCGCATCACCACGTACGAGGCGACCTCGCGGCCGACGCCGGGGAACGCCGACAGCTCGGCGTGCAGCTCGTCCGCGTCACGGCCGACGTCGACCCGCAACGTGCCGTCGGCCAAGGCCCGCGCCACCGGCGAGTCGATCGCCGAGGGCGCCGGGTACAGGTGTGTCACCGGACCGTCGGGTTGTTCCAACGGCTCGCCCGGCGCGTCGTGGCCGAGCGCCCTGAGCAGGGTCTCCGCGCCGTCGACGCTCCCCGGCAGCCGCACGCCCGGCCGGGCGACGACCGACGGCCGCAACGCCGGGTCGGCGGCCAGGAAGTCGTCCACCGCCACCGGGTCGGCGTCCAGGTCCAGCAGCCGCCGCACCCGGCTCACCGCGCTGCCCAGGTCGCGCAGGTCGGTCAACCGCAACGAGCACGACACGTGCCCCGCCGCGGGCTCCAGCAGCACGGTCGCCTGGCCGTGCGGCAGGCGCAACGACCGCGCGTAGCAGCGGTCCGTCACGTGCTCGACGCCCGGGATCGCGTGCGCCCGGAAGTACGCCAGCAGCCCCGCCGCGTCGAACGGCGGCCGGTACGGCAGGCGCAGCGTGATGCGGCCCGGCGTGGTCGACGCGGCACGGGTCGAGCGCATCGCCGACGGCGTGGCCGCGAACACCGCCCGGATCGTGTCGTTGAACTGCCGCACGCTGGCGAAACCGGCCGCGAACGCGATGTCCGCGAACGACAGGTCCGTCGTCTCGATCAGCAGCCTCGCGGAGTGCGCGCGGTGCGCACGTGCCAGCGCCAGCGGTCCGGCGCCCAGCTCGGCGGTCAGCACGCGGGTCAGGTGGCGCTCGGAGTAGCCCAGGCGCGCCGCGAGCCCCGGCACGCCCTCCCGCTCCACCACGCCGTCGGAGATCAGGCGCATGGCGCGGGCGGCCAGGTCGGCGCGCAGGTTCCACTCCGGCGAGCCGGGCACGGCGTCGGGCAGGCACCGCCGGCACGCCCGGTAGCCGGCGGACTGCGCCGCCGCCGCGGTCGGGTAGAACTCGGCGTTGCGGCGCTTCGGCGTCACGGCGGGGCAGGACGGCCGGCAGTAGATCCGGGTCGTGCGCACCGCGAGGATGAAGCACCCGTCGAAGCGGGCGTCGCGGGCGGCGACGGCCCGGTAGGCGCGTTCGTCGTCGAGGAGCATGCGACCCACTCTGCCAGGGGCGGGACGTGGGGTCTCGCGGGAATCGGACACGGCGTTGGGGGCGCGTAGACTCACCCACCGTGAGTTTGACCCTCGGTATCGTCGGCCTGCCCAACGTCGGCAAGTCCACCCTGTTCAACGCCCTCACGCGCAACGACGTGCTGGCGGCGAACTACCCGTTCGCGACCATCGAGCCGAACGTCGGCGTGGTGCCGCTGCCGGACGCCCGCCTGGCGAAGTTGGCGGACATCTTCGGCTCCGAGCGCGAAGTGCCGGCGGTGGTGTCGTTCGTCGACATCGCGGGCATCGTGAAGGGGGCGTCCGAAGGCGCGGGGTTGGGGAACAAGTTCCTCGCCAACATCCGCGAGGCGAACGCGATCTGCCAGGTCATCCGGGTCTTCGACGACTCCGACGTGATCCACGTCGACGGTCGCGTCGACGCGGCCGCCGACATCGAGACGATCAACACCGAGTTGATCCTGGCCGACCTCCAGACCCTGGAGCGGGCCATCCCGAGGCTCGAGAAGGAAGCCCGCACGCAGAAGGACCGCCGTCCCGCGCTGGAGGCGGCGCAGAAGGCGCGCGAGGTCCTCGACGGCGGGCGCACGCTGTTCGCCGCGCAGTCCGAAGTGGACGGTGAGCTGCTGCGCGAGCTGAGCCTGCTGACCTCGAAGCCGTTCCTGTACGTGTTCAACGCCGACGAGGCCGTGCTCACCGACGAGGCGAAGCTCAAGGAGCTGCGCGAGCTGGTGGCGCCCGCGGACGCGGTGTTCCTCGACGCCAAGGTCGAGGCGGAGCTGCTGGAGCTGGACGAGGAGTCCGCGCGCGAGCTGCTGGAGTCGATCGGGCAGCACGAGCCGGGCCTGTACTCGTTGGCGCGGGCGGGCTTCCACACCCTGGGCCTGCAGACCTACCTGACCGCGGGTCCGAAGGAGTCGCGGGCCTGGACGATCCCGAAGGGCGCGACCGCGCCGCAGGCGGCCGGGGTGATCCACACGGACTTCGAGCGCGGCTTCATCAAGGCCGAGGTGGTCTCGTTCACCGACCTGGTGGAGGCGGGCTCCATGGCCGCCGCGAAGGCCGCCGGCAAGGTCCGCATCGAGGGCAAGGACTACGTCATGGTCGACGGCGACGTGGTGGAGTTCCGCTTCAACGTCTGACCGGTTGATCGAAGGAGGTCGGACAGCTCGTCCGGCCTCCTCGGCATGCCCCACCGTCCTCCCGGGTGGTTCGATATCCGGTACCAGAGAAGAGGGGTGCCCGTCGTGTCCATCACCGCGAGCGAGGCCCGTAGAGACCTGTTTCCCCTGATCAAGAGGGTCAACGAGGACCACGACGCCGTCGAGATCGTGTCCAAGCACGGAAACGCCGTGCTGGTTTCCGCCCAGGACTACGCCGCCCTGCGCGAAGGCTCCTACCTCCTGCGCTCGCCCGCGAACGCTCGTCGGCTGCTCAAGGCCTACGAGAACGCGTTGAGCCGGATCAACTTCTCCGAGCGCGCGCTGATCGCCCCGGATGCGGCAGACGCGGACAAGGGTGGCGAGTGAGGCTCTTCTTCGAAGAGCACGGCCGGGAGGACTGCACGTCCTGGCTCAAGAACGACCGCAAGACGCTCGCCCGGATCGACAAGCTCATCGAGGACGTCCTCCGCGACCCGTTCACCGGGATCGGCAAGCCCGAACCGCTCAAGCACCACCTCCCGGGTGCTTGGTCGCGGCGGATCGATGACGAGCACCGGCTGGTCTACCTCGTCGTCAACGACGAGATCGTCATCCTCGCGGCCCGTTATCACTACTGATCGAGGGAGAGTTGCCCGGAGCCGGCGTACCCGGGAACTGCGACCGGATCTTGCTACCACATTGGTGGCATCACGGCATGGCGATGACGTTGCGGCTGTCCGACGAGCAGGAACGCGCGCTCGCCCTGCTCGCCGAGGCGGACGGGGTGAGCAAGCGCGAGGCCGTGGTGCGCGCGATCGCCGACGCCGCCGCACGCCGGGTCCGCCAGGACCGTGTACGAGGCCTCTCCGCTGAGGGGCGCGCGCGGTACGCGGGGCTGCTCGACCGGCTCGCGCAGTGACCGTGGAGTACCTGACCCTGGAGGACCTGCTGGCGCTCGCGGACGACTTGGGCGTGCCCCAGGTCCGCGACGTGGGCCTGCTGGACTCCGCCGCCCACCGGCCGCGGTCGTCGCTGATGGGGCAGGACGCGTACGAGGGCGTGCACGAGAAGGCCGCCGTGCTGCTGGAGTCGGTCCTGCGCAACCACCCGTTGATCGACGGGAACAAGCGGCTGGGGTGGATGTCGGCGTTCGTCTTCTACGGCCTCAACGGGATCGACCTGGACGCGCCGGAGGACGACGCCTACGACCTGGTGATCGCGCTCGCGACCAGTGGGATCGGCCACCCGGAAGCCGCCGCGCGCCTGGCCGGCTGGACCAAGCCCGACCCGACGCCTCCCCGCGCCGCGCCGGAGTTCCGGTTCACCGACCCGGCATGAGCTTGGCCAGGTCGAGGTCGATCTCGAACGGCACGGTGAGGTGCAGCGAGTCGCGGAACACGCCGGTGGGCGCGTAGGACTTGGTCGGCTCGTCCAGCTCGTAGACGTGCACGACCGGGCCGCCGGCCTCGTCCTCGACCAGCCAGTAGTGCCGGATGCCGGCCGCCGCGTACTTGCGCAGCTTCACCGTGCGGTCGCGGAAGGCGGACTCGGCTGAGACGACCTCTGCCACCAGCAGCACGTCGACGGGCTCGAACCACGTCTGGTCGGGGTCGTAGGGCGAGGACGTCACGATGACGTCGGCTTCCGGGCGGTTCCGGGCGTCGAGTCGCACGGTCATCCCCTGCACGGCCTCGATGCCGCGGGGTGCCACGTCGTCGAGCGCACGGGTGAGCTCGGAGAGGAGGCGGCTGTGCCACGACCGCTGCGGGTAGATCCGGAAGACGAGCGTTCCGTCGATCAGTTCGGTGTGGCGGGGAGCGTCGGTCAGGAGGTCCAGGTCTTCGGCGAACCAGCCTTCCTCCCGTGGCGGGCACATCCAACCGGGCAAGGTGTTCATGGCGGTGGACGCTAGGTCGTGAGCAGGTGCCCTGGTAGTCGCACGATGGCATGGCGCGACCACGACGACGGACCGGTGGGGCGGAGCACCGAGCCGTGAACAGACCTCGGGGGGGGGGGGGGGGGGGGGGGCCCCCCCCCCCGACCGCTCGTCTGAGAAGCTCGACGCCCCCTCTTTTTCCTTCGTCTGGCCAGGCGCAA